>JAODAU010000298.1 GCA_025463615.1 Microbacteriaceae bacterium
GCGCCGCCGCCGCCCTCCGCCGCGACGATCACGCGGCGCGAGTTCGTCAAGCCGGCCACGAGCTCCCCGGCGCAGAAGGAGTTCGGGGCCCCGTGACCACGCAGCAACGTCTCCGGACCGCTCGCACGCGGGCGATCGCCATGGGCGGGCGCAGCATCAACCCCGACGAGGAGCGCATCGCGTTGCCGATCGACCTCGTGGCCACGGCGATCGGTGGCCTGGCGGAGTTGACGGCGGCGGCGTTGATCGGCGTGGACCTCGTCGATCGCGACCTGCCCGCGGTTGCCGTTCATGAGGCCAAGGTCCAGGCCCGCAACGGTGCCTGCCGCGCGCTGCGCCTGTGCCAGCGCGCGCTCGAGGCGGACGCCCGCAGCACCGGCTATGACTGGCGCCCGTGGGTCGACGCGACCATCCATGACAGCGCCTACCAGTTGGACCAGGCGCCGGACCAGGGCGGCACGCTGCGCCATGCCGACGGCCTGGCCCGGTCCCTCTCCGAAGCGACGCGGGCCCTTGCCTATGACCGCATGGCGCTCCCGGAGGCGCTCAGCATCGCCCAGACCCACGCGCTCATGCTCGTGGTCGCCGCGGAGGACTGAGGCCCCCCGGCACCGGACCGGGCACGCCACCGCAGCCCCGAGTGCGCCATCCTTCAGAGCCGAATGCGTGCCCGCTACGCCATCACTCCGGAGCGCTACGCGACCATCACCAGGGTCGCGATGGGCCTGCTCGTGCTGATCGTCTTCACCGGCGCGGCCGTCCGGTTGACCGGCTCGGGCCTTGGCTGCCCGACGTGGCCCAAGTGCACCGAGACCTCGGTGCACTCGTCGCTGACGACGCACGGCCTGATCGAGTTCGGCAACCGTGTGCTCACGTTCCTGGTCTCGGCCGGGGTGATCGCGGCGGCGCTCGGCGCCTATCTCGTGGTGCCGGAGCGTCGCGACCTGCGGTACCTCGCGCTCTCGCTGCCGTTCGGCGTCCTGGTGCAGGCGATCATCGGCGGCCTCTCGGTGCGGTTCAAGCTCGCGCCCGGGTGGGTGATGCTGCACTACGTCGTGTCGATGGTGCTGCTCGTCTGGGCGTTCGATCTGTGGTGGCGCGCCCAGCGGCCGGAGGCCGAGGTCCACGCCGTGCGCGCCGATCGCACCACCGTTCTGCTGGCCCGCGGGCTCATGGTGCTCGCTGGCGTGGCGATCGTGCTCGGCACGGTGTCGACCGCGGCCGGGCCACACGCCGGATCATCCGGAACCGGGGAGTTCGTCGGGCGCCTGGACTTCTGGGGCGACGAGACGCTGCGGCGCATCATCCACGTCCACGGCTACGTCGTCACCGCGCTCGGCATCGGCACCGTGCTCGCGTGGTGGCGGTCACGCCGGACGCAGAACGCCGAGCTCACCCGCACACTGCTGCTCACCATCGGCCTGCTGGGTGCCCAGGGCGTCATCGGCATCGTCCAGTACAACCTGGAGCTCCCCTCCGAGATGGTCTGGGTCCACGTCGCACTCGCGACGCTCACATGGGTCGGGTACGTCCACGTGCGCGCGGCCGCGGGACCGCTGCCCGCAACCGCGGCCGAGCAGGCCCACGAGCCCGTCCCCGCCTGAGCCTGAACCGCCCGGGCCCTCACCCGGGCAAGATCGCTGATCCCGCAGCTGTATCGAGTGATCGCGGATCACGATTGAGCGTGTCGGGCTGCCTGCCAACGTTCGGCGCATGCCCAAGAAGCAACGCGCCCCCATCACCACCACTGACTCCGGCATCCCCGTCGCGAGCGACGAGTTCTCGCTGACGGCCGGCCCGAACGGCCCGACCGTGCTGCACGACCACTACCTCGTGCAGAAGATGCAGCACTTCAACCGCGAGCGCATCCCCGAGCGCGTGGTGCACGCCAAGGGCAGTGGGGCGCACGGATTCTTCGAGGTGACCGCGGACGTCACGCAGTGGACGAACGCGAGCTTCCTGTCGCAGGTCGGCAAGCGCACGCCGATGTTCGCACGCTTCTCGCAGGTCGCCGGCGAGCTCGGCAGCGCCGACACCGTGCGCGACCCGCGCGGCTTCGCGCTCAAGTTCTACACCGACGAGGGCAACTACGACCTGGTCGGGAACAACACGCCGACGTTCTTCGTCCGTGACGCGAGCAAGTTCGAGGACTTCATCCACTCGCAGAAGCGCATGCCTGACACCGGCCTGCGGTCGAACGACATGCAGTGGGACTTCTGGACGCTGTCACCGGAGACGGCGCACCAGGTGACGGTCCTGATGTCCGACCGCGGCACGCCGCGTTCCTATCGGCGCATGAACGGCTACAGCAGCCACACGTTCTCCTGGATGAACGCCGCCGGCGAGCGGTTCTGGGTCAAGTACCACTTCAAGACCGTCCAGGGGATCGAGAACTTCACGCTGGCCGAGGCCGACGCGATGGTCAGCGAGGATCCCGACTACCTCCGTCGCGACCTGTGGGACGCGATCGCCGCCGGCGACGCCGCGGAGTGGCGACTGGAGATGCAGATCATGCCGTTCGAGGAGGCCGCGGACTACCGATTCAACCCGTTTGACCTCACCAAGGTCTGGCCGCACGCGGACTACCCGCCGATCACGATCGGCCGCATGGTGCTCGACCGCAATCCCGAGAACCACTTCGCCGAGGTGGAGCAGTCCGGATTCGCGCCCGCG
>JAODAU010000300.1 GCA_025463615.1 Microbacteriaceae bacterium
GGGTGAGGGTGCGGCTCTCCTCGTCCTGGCCGATGGCCATGAGCTGCGCCGGCGTCTGCGAGTGGTCGACGCGCACCACGTTCTGTTCGATGATCGGCCCCTCGTCGAGGTCGCTGGTGACGAAGTGGGCGGTCGCCCCGATGAGCTTCACACCGCGGGCGTGCGCCTGGCGGTACGGGTTGGCGCCCTTGAACCCGGGCAGGAACGAGTGGTGGATGTTGATGATGCGCCCGCCGAGCCGGTCGCACAGCTCGGGGGAGAGGATCTGCATGTACCGCGCGAGCACCACCAGCTCGATGTCGTAGCGCTCGACGGCATCCACGATCCTGTCCTCGAAGGCGAGCTTCTCGCCCGCCGTGGTGACCGTGTGCGACTCGAACGGCACGCCGTAGAACTCGGCGAGCGAGCCGAGGTCGGGGTGGTTGCTGAGCACGAGCGGCAGCTCGACCGGCAGCTGGCCGGCGCGCTCGCGGAACAACAGGTCGTAGAGGCAGTGGGCGGCCTAGGAGACCAGCACGAGGGTGCGCAGGGGGCGGCCCACGACATCCAGCTTCAGCTCCATGTCGTAGCGCGCCGCGACCGGCGCGAGGGCGGCCTCGAACGCGGCCCGGTCGGCGGATGACTCCACCTGCAGCCGCATGAAGAAGGTGCCGGTGTCGTCGCTCGAGAACTGCTGCGACTCGGTGATGTTGCCGCCGGCAGTGACGATCGCGCCGCTGATCGCGTGCACGATGCCCGGCCGGTCGGCGCAGACGATGGTGAGCACCCAGTGAGTGGCGGCGGTGGTCGTGTCGGTCACGGCATCAAGAGTATTCTGCTTGACGTTGCCGCACGCGCCGCCGGTCGTTCGACCGGGGCGTCTGACGCGGCAGCCCGCGGGCGGCGCGACGCTCATCTGACACCGAGGGAGCCGTAGCGTGTCCGCGCCCGATACCCGATCCACCTTCCCCTGGGTCGGCCTGCTGGTGCTCGCCGGGGCGATCTTCGTCTCCGTGACCAGCGAGTTCCTGCCCACCGGCCTGCTGCCCGACATGGCCAGGGAGCTGGATGTCTCGGCCTCCCAGATCGGCCTCCTGGTGACCATCTTCGCCGCCACCGTGGTCGTCTCGGCGACCCCGCTCGCCGCCCTCACCCGCGACGTCTCGCGCAAGAGCCTCGTGATCGTGGTGCTGCTCGTGATCGCGCTCGCCGGGGTGCTCGCGGCCATCGCGCCGAACTACGGCGTGCTCGTCGGCGCACGGGTGCTCGGCGGCCTGGCGCATGGGCTGTTCTGGGCGGTCGTCGGCGCGTACTCGGCGCACCTCGTGCCCAAGCACCAGATCGGCCGCGCGGTCGCCATCACCAGCGGCGGCGCGACGGCGGCCTTCGTGCTCGGCGTGCCGGTCGGCACCGCGCTCGGCCACGCCTTCGGCTGGCGGCTCGCGTTCGCCGCCATCGCCGTCGTGATCCTCGTGCTGGCCGTGCTGGTGGCGCGGTTCCTGCCCGCTGTCGACCACCGGGTCACGCTGGCGACCGGCGAGATCCCGCTGCCGTCGCGCCGGGACCGCACGCTGCCTGCGGTGATCGCGCTCATGGTCGTCGTGATCGTGATGATGACCGGGCACAACCTCTTCTACACGTACATCGCGCCGTGGCTGATCGGGGTGCCGCACTTCGACGAGTCCGCGGTCGCGCCGCTGCTGTTCCTCTACGGCGGCGCGGGCGCGATCGGTCTCGCGCTCGCCGGCGTCGTCGCGGACCGTTTCCCGAAGAACGGGTTCATCGTGACTGCCGCGGTGGTGGCGCTGCCGGTGCTCGCCCTCGCGCTGTTCGGGCACGTGCAGGTGGTCGTGATCGCGGCGATGGTGGTGTGGGGCATCGCCTTCGGCGGGCTGCCGGCCATGATCCAGACGCGGGTGCTGCACACGGCGTCCGCCCGCATCCGGGATCTCGCGGCCGCGCTGTTCACGACCTCGTTCAACGTGGGGATCGGCGGTGGTGCGCTGATCGGCGGCATCCTGCTCAACGGACTCGGCCTGGGCGCGCTGCCGGTCGCCGACCTCGCCCTGCTCGCCCTGAGCCTGCTGCTCAGCGGTGTGCTCGGGCTCTGGCTCGCCCGCCGCCGTTGACACCGCGCCTCGCGCAGGTCTAGCGTGTTCGCACGGCCTGAACAGGTCTGAACAGGTGCAGTGCCAAGGAGGCAACCCCCGTGTCCACCATCGAGAAGCCCACGGCCCAGGGCGGCGTCGAACTCACCGGGATCGAGACGATCGCGGAATCCGAGCGGAAGGGCAGGGCGAGCAGCCTGTTCTGGCCGTGGTTCGGCGCGAACGTCTCCGTGCTCGCCATCAGCTACGGCTCGTTCGTGCTCGGCTTCGGCATCTCGTTCTGGCAGGCGACCATCGTGGCCGTGATCGGAATCGTGATCTCGTTCCTGCTCTGCGGGTTCATCTCGCTCGCCGGCAAGCGAGGCTCCGCGCCGACGATGATCCTCAGCCGCGCGGCGTTCGGTGTCGTCGGCAACCGGGTCGTCTCGATCATCTCGTGGCTGCTGACCGTGGGGTGGGAGACGGTGCTGTGCGTGCTCGCGGTGCTCGCGACATCCACCGTCATCGGCGAGCTGGGCGGCCCCAAGGACAGCGTGGCGGTGAAGCTGATCGCCCTCGTCGTGATCGCGGCGATCATCGTGCTCGCCGGCATCTACGGCTTCACGCTCATCATGCGACTGCAGGTGGTCATCACGATCGTCACCGGCATCGTGACCGTGGTCTACCTCATCCTGGTGATCCCGCAGATCAAGTGGGATGTCGTCTCGGCCATCCCCGCGGGCGCGGCCGGCCCCGTGATCGGCGCGCTCGTGCTCATGATGACCGGGTTCGGGCTCGGCTGGATCAACGCGGCCGCCGACTACTCGCGCTACCTGCCGCGCAGGACCGGCTCCGCCGGCGTCGTCGGCTGGACCACCTTCGGCGCCGCGATCGCGCCCGTCGTGCTGGTGATCTTCGGCGTGCTCATCGCGGGATCGTCGTCGAAGCTCAGCGGGGCCATCGCGAGCGACCCGATCGGCGCGCTCACCACGCTGCTGCCGGTGTGGTTCCTCATCCCGTTCGCCATCGTCGCCATCCTCGGGCTCATCGGCGGGGCCGTGCTCGACATCTACTCGTCGGGACTGTCGCTGCTCAGCGCGGGCCTGCGCATCCCGCGCCCGGTGGCGGCCGGTGTCGACGGCGTGATCATGGTGCTCGGCGCCATCGTCGTGATCTTCTTCGCGAGCAACTTCGTGGGGCCGTTCCAG
>JAODAU010000413.1 GCA_025463615.1 Microbacteriaceae bacterium
CGGGCGGGTCGCTCTACGACCTGGTCGAGGAGTCCGTCTCGACCTACCCCGACAACGTCGCGCTCGAGTTCTTCGGGCGCACCACCACCTACGCCGAGATGGGCGAGCAGATCCTGCGCGCCGCCGAGGGCCTGCGACTGCTCGGCGTGCAGAAGGGCGACACCGTCGCGCTCGTGCTGCCGAACTGCCCGCAACACATCGTCGCGTTCTACGCGGCGCTGCGCCTCGGTGCGATCGTGGTCGAGCACAACCCGCTCTACACGCCGCGCGAACTGCGCCACCAGTTCGAGGATCACGGCGCCAAGGTCGCCATCGTCTGGAACAACGTGGTGCAGCACGTGCAGGACTTCCCGGCGGATGTCGCGGTCGAGACCATCGTGTCCATCGACGTCACGCGTGCCATGCCGTTCGGCACCCGCTTCCTGCTCCGCCTGCCGATCGCGAAGGCGCGCGAGTCGCGCGCCGCGCTGACCACCGCGGTGCGCGGCACTGTCACCTGGGAGAAGCTGCTCGAGAACCAGCCGATCGACCCGCACATCTTCCGGCCGGAGTCGACGGATGTCGCGCTCATCCAGTACACGTCCGGCACCACCGGCGCGCCGAAGGGCGCCACGCTCACCCACCTCAACCTGTCGACGAACGCCGCGCAGGCGCGTGCCTGGGTGCCGACGGTCAAGCGGGGCACGTCGGTGGTCTACGCGGTGCTGCCGATGTTCCACGCCTACGGCCTCACGCTCTGCCTCACCTTCGCCATGAGCATGGGGGCGAGGCTGGTGCTGTTCCCCAAGTTCGAGCCGGACCTGGTGCTGGCCGTCGTGAAGAAGCATCCCGCCACCTTCCTGCCCGCCGTTCCTCCTATCTACGAGCGCCTGACGGCGGCGGCGAAGGAGCAGAAGGTGTCCCTGAAGGGCATCGAGATCGCGATCTCCGGCGCGATGCCGCTCTCGGCATCCGTCGTCGAACCCTGGGAGGCGCAGACCGGCGGCTACCTGGTCGAGGGCTACGGTCTCTCCGAAACGAGTCCAGTGCTCATGGCGAACCCCGTCGGCCCGTCGCGTCGCGCGGGGACTGTCGGCCTGCCGCTGCCCAACACCGAGGTGCGCGTCGTCGACCCCGAGAATCCGACAGTGGACCGGCCAACGGGCGAGGAGGGCGAGCTCATCGTGCGCGGACCCCAGGTCTTCTCCGGCTACTGGAAGAAGGCCGAGGAGACGGCCGCCGTCTTCGTTCCGACCTCGGATGACGGCGCCGACTGGTTCCGCACCGGCGACATCGTCAAGATCGACGCGGACGGCTTCGTGAGCATCGTCGACCGCATCAAGGAGCTCATCATCACCGGCGGGTTCAACGTGGCGCCGAGCGAGGTCGAGGACTGCCTGCGCGGGCATCCCGACATCGCGGACGTCGCGGTGGTCGGCCTCCCGAGCGCCCACAGCGGCGAGGATGTCGTGGCCGCCGTCGTGCTGAAGCCCGGCAAGACCCTGAACGAGCAGTCGGTCCGAGACTTCGCCCGCGACAACCTCACCGCGTACAAGGTGCCGCGCCGGGTCATCGCGGTCGACGAGCTGCCGAAGTCGCTCATCGGCAAGGTGCTGCGCAAGCAGGTCCGCGACGAGCTCACCGCCGCCGAAGCGCAGTAACATCGGTGCAGCGTCGCGTGCCGGTGGCAGTCAGTGCCAGGCATGGAGGCGCCGGACCAGAAGGACTGACGATGCTCTCATCGCTCCCTTCGCCGTCGCGTGACTGAGCGCGAGACGACCAGGCTGATCGCCTGGAGCAACGAACTGCGGGCCGTGCACCAACGGCTGCGCGACGCTCTGGCCGTGGCGCGGCCGGCCGTGCCTGGCGGCTCGCCGGAGCACGCAGCGCGTGACCTGCTGCTGTACTGCCGCGGATTCTGCGCGGCGCTCGATGGTCACCATCGCGGGGAGGACCGCAGCCTGTTCCCCGCGATCGAGGCCGCCCACCCCGACCTCGCGCCCGTGCTCCGGTCCCTCGAACAGGATCACTCGATGATCGCCCACCTTCTCGCAGACCTCGAGACGGCCATCGACCGATCAGCATCGGCGGCTGAGCTCGCTACGCACCTGAACGGGGTCGGGGCAGTGATGGAAAGTCACTTCGCCTACGAAGAACGCCAGCTCACGCGAGTGCTCGGAAGACTCGAACTGCACGCCGCTGTGAGTGACGTCCTCGGGCCGCTCTGAGCTTGCTCAGGCCGGCTCCGGCACCCTCACGCGACCACCTAGCCTCGGCGCGCCATCCGGCACCCACGGCGGCGGGATGAAGTACGGCACCTGTTCGCGCAGCTCGATCTCCCAGCCGTCGTCGTGGATGCGATGGTGGTGGAACGAGCAGAGCATGATGCCGTTCGACAGGTCCGACGATCCGCCCTGTGACCACCACTCGAGGTGGTGGGCCTCGGCGTAGGCCGGTGGGCTGGAGCATCCGCCCCAGGCGCAGCCGTCGTCCCGCTCGATCAGGGCGAGCCGCTGGGACCGGGTGAAGAGGCGCTGGGCGCGGCCCATGTCGAGGATCTCGCCGCGCCCACCGAACACCGCCGGGATCAGGTTGGAGTCGGCGGCGACAATTCGCGCCGCGCCGGCCGAGATCGGCTCGGCGACCCCGTCGATCGACGCGACGCCGAGCCCGCTGCGGAGGTCCGCGAGCGAAACCCGCACGACCATCGTCGCGATCGGCAGACCCTCGCGCGCTGTGCACGTCACTGCGTGCCGAAAGATCCGCTCCGCGGCGTCCGCGCGTCTCTGCGGCAGCGTGCGGGTGTCAGCGTCGGCGACCGCCTTGTCGTCGCGAGCCGCTCGCAGCTCTTCGCCGACGACGGCGTCGATGCCGGCGTTGACCACGCCCGCCGTCGCGGGCGGCATGATCCACACCAGCCTCGTCATGCCATCGCTGGTGCGGGACAGCGTCAGCGATCGTCGCTGCCGATGGAGCTCATCGCGCGGCCGCGCTCCGTCCTGGTCGAGCAGGTCGCGCGCGTGCACCGCGAGGGCGTGCGCCTCGACGACTGTCACGCCGGCACAGTGCTCGACCAGGGCAGACTCGGCCCGCAGACGCGCCTCGTCGCCGCAACGAACCGCGGCCTTCTCCAGCTCCCGCACGATCACGGCCGCAACCGGCACGCCCAGCGATTCGAGGGATGCCGCCAACGCCGGATACCGAGGGGGCAGTTCCGAGCCGAGCAGGGATCGGCCAGGCCGCGTCGCCAGCCCCACGTCGACCAGCCGCTGAGCCTCCTGCACGTCGATGCGCCAGAGGTCCGCGACCATGAGCGCGGGTCGCGCGTATCCGGCCCTCCGCGCCATCCCGTCGGGCCCCACCGAGCGCGCAGCGAGCTCACCGGCCAACTCGGCCCGCGAAGCGTCGATCGCGCGGTGGCGGGCGGCCACCGCGGCGAAGCGGTCGAGCAGCGGATCGGTCATGGATCAATTCCAGCACCACCCACCGACATTCATAACCGTACTCTGACCAGCATTTTTACCTGTGGATAACTGACGCCTGTTAGGGAGAAGAGCCGGGTACGATGCATCCCATGCCCATCACACTGAACAACGTCGGCATCGCCGTGCGCGACCTCGACGAGACCATCGCGTTCTTCACCGACCTCGGCCTCACCGTGGTCGGTCGCGACGAGGTCAGCGGCGAGTGGGCGGACACCGCCGTCGGCCTCGACGGCAACCACGCGAGGATCGCGATGCTCCAGACGCCGGACGGCCACGGTCAGATCGAACTCTTCGAGTACATCCACCCCGACGCGATCGAGACCGAGCCGACACTGCCCAACGAGATCGGCATGCACCGCATCGCCTTCGCGGTCGACGACATCGACGAGTCGCTCGCCATCGCGGCCCGGCGCGGCTACGAGCCCCTGCGTGGCGTCGCGAACTACCAGGGCGTGTACAGGCTCAGCTACATCCGCGGCCCCAGCGGCATCATCGTGATGCTCGCGCAGGAACTCGGCGCGAGCTAGTTCTTCGGCACCGGCGCGAGTCTGGGGGAGACCGGAATGAGCCCCAGCGACGCCACGTGCTGCTGCCCGCCGAATCCACCCGTCGAGTAGCACTCCCAGCCGATGCCGCCCGCGCCGAACACCTCGAAGCGGGCCATCGCGCCGGTCGCCCCGGGCGACTCGTAGCGCACCCACGCCAGGCACTCCGCGTGGGCGGTCGTGGTCGCGGTGTTCACGCTGATCATCACCCCCGGCAGGATGAGGCACGCGATGCCCACGATCACGACGACGCGCATCACGATCAGGATGCGTCGACGGCGCGGGTCGCCCTCGGTCGGCACGTAGCCGGCCAGCTCGGGCTCCATCTCGAACTCGTCCACGGCGTCACGCCTCAGTGCGAGGACGGCTCCGTCTCGATCTCCGAGCGGTCGCCGCTCCACAGCGTGTGGAACACGCCGTCGCGGTCGACGCGCTTGTAGGTGTGTGCTCCGAAGAAGTCGCGCTGGCCCTGGATGAGCGAGGCCGGCAGGCGGTCGGCCCGCAGCCCGTCGTAGTAGGCGAGCGACGACGAGAAGGCGGGGGAGGGGATGCCGGCGATCGCCGCCGTCGAGACCACCCGGCGCCAGGACTCCTGCGCCCCCGCGATCGCGTCGCGGAAGTACGGCGCCGTGATCAGCGCGACCAGCCCCGGGTTCTCGGCGTACGCCTCCGTGATGCGGTTGAGGAACTGCGCGCGGATGATGCAGCCGCCCCGCCAGATCTTGGCGATGTCGCCCTTGTGGATGTCCCAGCCGTACTCCTCGGCGCCCGCGACGATCTCGTCGAAGCCCTGCGAGTAGGCGATCATCTTCGAGGCGTAGAGCGCGAGCCGCACATCCTCGACGAAGGCGTCGGGGTCGTCGACGGTCCAGGCATCCGACGGGCCGGGCAGGTCGGAGGATGCCGCGCGCTGCGCCGGCTTCGACGACAGCGAGCGGGCGAACACGGCCTCGGCGATGCCGGAGACGGGGATGCCGAGGTCCAGAGCCGTCTGCACCGTCCAGGCCCCGGTGCCCTTGGCCCCGGCCTGGTCGAGGATCACATCGACGAGCGGCTTGCCCGTCTTCTCGTCGACCTGCCGCAGCACCTCCGCGGTGATCTCGATGAGGTACGACTCGAGCTCGGTCTTGTTCCAGGCGGTGAAGATGTCGGCGATCTCGGCCGGCGACTTGCCGGTGCCGCGGCGGATGAGGTCGTAGGCCTCGGCGATGAGCTGCATGTCGGCGTACTCGATGCCGATGTGGATCATCTTGACGAAGTGGCCGGCGCCGTCGGTGCCCACGTGGGTCACGCACGGCTCGCCCTCGGCGACTGCGGCGATCGAGCGGAAGATCGGTCCGAGCGTCTCCCACGACTCGTCCGAGCCGCCGGGCATGATCGACGGGCCGTTGAGCGCACCCTCCTCGCCGCCTGAGATGCCGGTGCCGACGAAGTGGATGCCCGACTCGCGCACCGCCTTCTCGCGGCGGATCGTGTCGGTGAACTTGGCGTTGCCGCCGTCGACGATGATGTCGCCGGGCTCGAAGACCTTCACGAGTTCGTCGATCACGGCATCCGTTCCCTTGCCGGCCTGCACCATGATGATGGCCGTGCGGGGCTTGGTGAGGGAGTCGGCGAAGGCCTGGTAGTCCTTCGACGCGGCGAAGCCGGCCTCCGGGTGCTCGTTCATGAGCGTCTCGGTCTTCTCGTAGGTGCGGTTGAAGATGGCGACCGTGTTGCCCTCGCGGCTGGCGAGGTTGCGCGCCAGGTTGCTGCCCATGACGGCCAGCCCGACCACTCCGATGTTTGCCTTCGCCTCGACCACGGTGACTCCCTCTTCGCACTGAGATGAACATCCCAACGATAACCTGTCGGGGTGACCGACACCCCGCCCCTCCTCGTCGTGATGGGAGTCAGCGGGTCCGGAAAGACCACGGTCGGCTCGCTGCTCGCCGAGCGCCTCGACGTGCCCTTCGTGGATGCCGACGACCTGCACCCGGCGGCCAACGTCGCGAAGATGGCGGCCGGTCATCCGCTCGACGACGACGACCGCAGGCCCTGGCTGGCGAAGGTCGGCGCGACGCTGCACGAGGCGGAGGGCACGGGCCTGGTGGTCGCCTGCTCTGCGCTCAAGCGCACCTACCGCGAGCAGATCCTCGCCGCCGAGCCGAACGCGCGGTTCGTGTACCTGGAGGTGTCGAAGGGACTGCTCGACTCCCGCGTTCGCGGCCGCCACGACCACTTCATGCCGGTGCAGCTGCTCGGTTCGCAGCTCGACACGCTCGAGCCGCTGGAGGCGGACGAACCCGGGGTGACGATCCGCCTCACGCCCGACGCCACGCCGGAGCAACTGGTTTCTGAGGCTATCCAGAGCATCCGCCGATAGGGTCTCCGCATGGCAGCCCAGCGCGTCTCCGTTCCGCGGCACATCATCGCGCTCCTCACGGCGATCGTGCTGACCCCGGTGGGGGTGTGGCTGCTCTGCTTCGGGGCGGGCATGGCCTACAGCTACTCGACGCACGGCAAGCTCAGCATCGCCGGCATCCTGCTGGCCATCGCGGGCATCGCGGTGCTGCTCACCGTGGTGCAGACCGGTCACGTCTCGTCGATCGGGCTCGCCGTCGCGGCGCTGGCCGTCGGTGGCTTCGGCCTGGTCACCTTCCTGCTCCCGGGAACGTCGAACGACATCATCGTGTGGCTCCAGGGCGTCAGCCAGCAGCTGGTCGTCGGCGGCGGACTCTGGATGACCCGCGCCGCCCTGCTCGCCCTCGGCTGCCTGCTCGCCGCGGTCGCCATCTCGAGCTCGCTCGCCCGGCGCCCCACGGATGTCTCCAGCTCGCCCTTCATCCGCAACCTCCTGTCGATCCTGCTCGCGCTGGCCGCCGCCGGGGCCGGGCTCGGGTTCCTTGCCACCGGCGAGCCGCTGCGCGGGGCCACGGGGGCCGTGCTCATCGGCGTCGTGGTGCTCACCACCTCGATCTCGGCCGCGGGCGCGTACGTCGCGGGCACGCTCCTCTTCGTCGGCGGCCTCATCGGCTTCTGGCTGCCCGACGCGGCGCTCGCGCTCTCGGCGCCGTTCTCCTGGTTCGTGGGCGACGGCAGGGGCCAGCTGCCCACCCTCTATCTCGTCGGCTTCGTCGCCGCGGCCGGCGCCATCACGCTCGCCTCGGCGCTCGTCGTGCAGTCGGTGCGGTCCCGGTCTGCGCGCAGGGCCGCGACCGTATAAGCTGGGCCGGTACTTCGGCGAGGGATGGCGACATCCGTTATCGACGCGGTGGAGCAGGCTTCGCAAAGTCTTTCCTCACGCTTGATGCGTTCGAGTTGATCACACAGACCGCGGGCCAGGGCCCGCTCAAGGAGAAACACACATGGCAGAGAAGAAGGCTCACGCTGAGCTGACCAACAAGGTCGTGGCCGAGCCGCGCACCACCTTCGGCAAGGGCGTCGCCCGCAAGCTGCGCGTCGCGGGCAAGATCCCCGTCGTCGTCTACGGCCACGGCACCGACCCGCAGCACTTCGCGGTCCCCGCGCACGACGTGACCCTGCTGCTGCGCAAGGCCAACGCCATCCTCGACCTCCAGATCGAGGGCAAGAGCCAGCTCGCCCTGGTCAAGGACGTGCAGAAGGACCCGGTGAAGCAGATCATCGAGCACATCGACCTCGTGATCATCCGCCGCGGCGAGCGCGTCACGGTCGACATCCCGATCCACCTCCAGGGTGAGTCGTTCGGTGGCACGACGGTCAACCAGGATGCCGCCACCCTCTCCATCGAGGCCGACGCCACCCAGATCCCCGAGCGCATCACCATCGACATCGAGGGCAAGGAGAACGGCTTCCACCTCTTCGCCAAGGACGTGGTGCTGCCGGAGGGCGCCGTGCTCATCACGGACCCCGACGTGCTCGTCGTCGCCGTGAGCGATGCCTCCGCCGCCGACCTGGGCGAGTCCGCCGAGACCGAGGAGTCGGCCGAGGGCGAGGCCGCCGAGGGCGACGCAGCCGAGGCCGCAGAGGCCGAGTAGACCCGCTGGACACCAATCAGTGGCTCGTAGTCGGGCTCGGCAACCCCGGGCCCGACTACGCGAGCAACCGGCACAACGTCGGCCAGATGGTGCTCGCCGAACTGGCGAGCCGCGTCGGCGCGTCGTTCAAGTCGCACAAGTCGAACGCCATGGTCGCCGAGGGGCGCACCGGGCTCGACGGGCCGCGGCTCATCCTGGCCAAGCCGAACAGCTTCATGAACCTGTCCGGCGGCCCGACCTCGTCGCTGCTCAAGTACTACTCGCTCGACCCGTCGCGGCTGATCGTGGTGCATGACGAGCTGGACATCCCGTTCGACCGCATCCGCCTGAAGCTCGGCGGGGGAGCGGGCGGCCACAACGGCATCAAGGACATCATCTCCGCCATCGGCTCGCCCGACTTCACGCGCGTGCGGGTCGGCATCGGGCGCCCGCCCGGCCGCCAGGCCGCCGCCGACTTCGTGCTGCGCGACTTCTCCTCCACCGAGCGCGCCGTGCTGCCCAGCCTGCTGTCGGATGCCGCGGACGCCGTCGAGCAGGTGGCCCGCGAGGGCCTCACCGCGGCCCAGCTGCGCTTCCACACCGCCGCGGAATGACGGGCATCCTCGACTGGTTCGCGGCCGAGTGGACCGAGGTCGTCGGCTTCGTCACCGGGGCACTGTGCGTGTTCCTTGCCGCGCGACGCAACATCTGGAATTTTCCGATCGGCGTCGCCAACAACGTGGTGTTCATCGTGCTGTTCCTCGGCAGCGCCCTCTACGCGGACACCGGCCTGCAGGTGGTCTACCTCGTGCTGGCGGTCATGGGCTGGGTGAACTGGGCGCGCAACAGGGCCGCCGACGACCGGCCGCTGGTCGTGCGGATGCCGGGGCGCGCCATCCTGCCGCTGGTCGCGTCGACGGTCGTGGCGGCAGCGTTGCTCGCCTGGCTCCTCACCTTCACGGACTCGACCACGGTGATCGCCGACGCCGCGACGACGGCCGTGAGCCTTGCGGCGCAGTACATGCTCAACCGGCGTTGGATCGAGAACTGGTTCGTGTGGATCGCGGTCGACGTGGTCTATATCGGCCTGTACGCCTACAAGGGGCTGCTGATCACGGGAGCGTTGTACCTGCTGTTCATCGGGCTGTGCGTCGGCGGATACCTGGGCTGGCTGCGGGTGTACCGCCGGGCCCACGACCGCGTCGAGGACAGGGCCGCCGTCGATGCCTGACTTCGCGAACGGCCTCGTGATCGGCAAGTTCTATCCGCTGCACGTCGGGCATTCGCACCTGATCCGCACCGCCCTGAGGCGCTGCTCCAGGGTCACGGTGGAGGTGTTGGGGGCGAGCGTCGAATCGATCGACCTCGCGACCCGGGTCGACTGGGTGCGGCAGGAGCATCCGACAGCCCGGGTGGTCTCTGCGATGGACGACGCCGAGGTCGACTACGCGTCGGAGACCGCCTGGCGCCAGCACATGGCGATCATCGAGAGCCTGCTCGACGCACCGGTGGATGCCGTGTTCTCGAGCGATGCCTACGGTGAGGAACTCGCCCGGCGGCTCGGCGCCACCTGGGTCCAGGTCGATCCAGGCCGCGTCATCAATCCGGTCTCGGCCACGGCCATCCGTGCGGATGTCCCCGGCCACTGGCGGGAGCTCCCCGCGGCGGTGCGCGCGTCGCTCGCTCCCCGCGTCGTCGTCACCGGCGCCGAGTCGACCGGCACCACGACGCTCAGCGAGGCCCTCGCCCACGCGTACGGGACCGGTTGGGTGCCCGAGTACGGACGCGAGTACACCGAATCACGCGAGGGCGGTCTCGACACCCCGTGGCGCCCTGACGAGTTCGACATCATCGTCGAGCGGCAGATCGAGCTCGAGGATGCGGCGCTGCGCCGCATCCCCCGACCGCTGCTCATCTGCGACACCGACATCGTCGCCACGGCCGTCTGGCACGAGCGCTATGTCGGATCGCCCGCGCCGGCCATCGTGCGCCGGGCGGCCGGGCACCTGCCCGCGCTCTTCATCCTGACCGGCGACGAGATCCCCTTCGTGCAGGACGGATTCCGCGACGGAGAGCACGTGCGTCACGCCATGCAGCAACGGTTCCGCGAGGTGCTTGGTGGGTACGCGGTGCCGTGGGTCGAAGTGACGGGATCGGTGGAGGAGCGGGTCGAGCAGGCCAGAGCCGCGATCGATGCCGTGCTGGCGCGCACGTTCGAGTTCGCTCCGCCCCTCGACCAGCGTGGCGGCGAAACGCCCCGCCCGTAGACTGGGGCGCATGCCCGACCGGTGGAGCAAACTGTCCCAGTCACCGACGCGCTCCGCGGCTGCGGCGCCCCGCGACGCCCTGTCGGCCGAGGACCTGTTCCGGCCTCCGGCGCCCGCTGCCGAGGGTCCGCTCGACGAGAAGCTCCGGCGCGCGTACTTCTGGCTGGTCAACCAGGCCGTCATCTCGCCCTTCTACGACATCGAGTTCTCGAACGGTTCCCCCGTGACGTTCGAGCTGGGTGACGCCGGTGCCGAGCTGAGCCTGCCCAACGACCAGAGCTACTCGTCGAACGTGCTGATGCCGCTGCTCACGCTCGCCGTCGGGGGCAAGTGCCTGCTGGTCGGCGGCCCGGGCCGTGGCAAGACGACCCTCGCCATCCTGATGGGCGTGCTCGCCGGTTCGACGGCCGCCGACGTGCGTCGCAGTGTGCAGCAGGGCCAGCCGCAGCTCACGGTGAGCGACCTGGTCGGCATGCCGCTGCCCAGGGATCTGGTGAGCGCGGCGAAACTCACCGACATCACCATCGCCTGGCGCGACTGGCTGGCGCGGCCGGTGAAGATCGTGGACGAGTACAACCGCATCCCGACGAAGACCCAGTCCGCGCTGCTCACCATGGTGGCCGAGGGCTACGTGGAGAGCCACGACCAGATGTTGTCGACCACCCCGGCCTCGGGCGTCGAGAGCTGGTTCTTCACCGCGAACGATGACACCGGCGGTGGCACGTTCCCCGTCATCCAGGCGCTCCGCGATCGCATGGATGTCACGGTGGCGGCCCTCGGGTTCAACAGCCGGTTCTTCGATGAGCTGGTCGCCAGGGTCGAGGCCGGGGAGAAACCCGAGGAGCACGTGCCCGCCGAGCTGGTGCTCAGCCCCGACGAGCAGCATCGCATCGCCGCCGAGATCCGCGCCGTACCGGTGCCGGTGCCGGTTCGTCGGCAGCTGGAGTTCTTCTCCAGCCAGTTCGAGTTCGTGCAGCACGGCGGCAGGCGCTTCGAGTACCGAACCAAAGACACTGTGATGACCGGTGGCGGGCGAGTGCCAGAGGTGATCGACAGCAA
>JAODAU010000429.1 GCA_025463615.1 Microbacteriaceae bacterium
ATCCGTGAATCGCGATCCCGGGAACGGGAAGTACTCGGCCACCGTGAACGGCACAGGGCTGGCGGGCAGCAGCGGAAACGCCATCGGTCCGAGGTCTTTCTCCAGGTGGCGGAAGAGCGCGCTGCGAAGCGTCTCGCCGTACATCACCCGGCCCGAGACCAGCGTGCGGGTGATCGCACCCGCCGCGTTCGCGCGCAACAGGATGCCGACATCGATCACCTCGCCGAGTCCGTCGAGCCGCACCGGCACCGCCTCCACGTAGAGCAGCGGCAGGCGCCGGCGCGTCTCGGCGAGTTCTTCCTCAGACAGCCAGCCGGAGTTCGGATCGGGTGTACCAACGGAGCTCATGCTCCATTCTTACCCGCGCTCGTTGCGAACGGGTTACGCGGTGGCTCCCGTGTACCCCGTGCGGCGGTCCACATAGGTGCTGCTGTCGAAGGCGAGGATGAAGTATCCGATGATCGAGAGCAGCCACAGCAGGAAGAAGCTGAACACCCCGCTCTTGCGGAAGCTCTCGCCCAGGTGCACGGCGATCACGATCGACCAGACGATGTTCAGGATCGGCACCAGGTAGAACAGCACGGTCCATCCCGAGTGCCCGGAGACCTGGATCAGCACGATCGTGTTGACGATCGGGATGAGCGCGAGCCAGCCGGGGCGACCGGCCTTCGTGAAGATCCGCCAGAACACGATCGCGGTGAGGATGTAGCCGATGATCCCGCTGCCGATCCCCCAGGCGGCTCCCCCCGCGCTCATCTGCTGGCTGTAGGTGTCCGTGATGTCGAGAAGCATGATTCCCCAATCGATGTTCTTGCAGCCGAACCCGGCCGCCTCGCCTCGGATTCTAGGGCGAAGGGGTGTCGTGTCGGGGGATGCGACGAAGATGGACTGGTGGCAGAAGTGCTCGATCGTTTCTCGCCCGCGACCAGGGACTGGTTCAGCGGGGCGTTCGTCGCGCCCACCGCCGCCCAGCTCGGCGCGTGGGAGGCGATCACGTCGGGTGCGCACGCCCTGGTCGTCGCGCCGACCGGGTCGGGCAAGACGCTGGCAGCGTTCCTCTGGGCGATCGACCGGCTGGCGACCACGCCCCGGCCGGAGGGTGCCGGCACCCGCGTGCTCTACATCTCGCCGCTGAAGGCCCTCGGCGTGGACGTCGAGCGCAACCTGCGGTCGCCGCTGGTCGGCATCACCCAGACGGCCAAGCGGCTCGGGATGTCGCCGCCCACGGTCAGCGTCGGCGTGAGGTCGGGCGACACCCCGTCCTCCGACCGGCGGCAGCTGCTGCGGACGCCCCCGGACATCCTCATCACCACCCCCGAGTCGCTGTACCTCATGCTCACGTCGTCAGCGCGGGAGACCCTGCGCTCAGTCGAGACGGTGATCATCGACGAGGTGCACGCCGTCGCCGCCACAAAGCGCGGGGCGCACCTGGCGCTCTCGCTCGAGCGGCTCGACCTCATTCTCGAGAAGCCGGCCCAGCGGATCGGCCTCTCGGCCACGGTGCGGCCGCGCGAGGAGGTCGCGCGCTTCCTGGCGGGAGGCGCGCCCGTCTCAATCGTGGCGCCGCCCTCGGCGAAGAAGTTCGACCTGACCGTGGTCGTGCCGGTCGACGACATGAGCGAGCTCGGCACGACGGCGCCGCTCGAGGGTTCGGCCGCGGGCAACCAGCCGCAGGGGTCGATCTGGCCGCACGTGGAGGAGCAGATCGTCGACCGCATCCTCGAGCACCGGTCGACCATCGTGTTCGCGAACTCGCGGCGGCTGGCCGAGCGGCTGACGGCGCGGCTGAATGAGATCTATGACGAGAGGATGCTCGTACCGGCGCTGGTTCCTGAGGCTGGGGCCGATGGCTCCGTTCCCTTCGAGAGCCTCAGGGACCGGGGTGACCTCGGGGACCGGGTGCCGGCCCAGATGATCGGCTCGTCGGGTCAGACTCAGGGCTCGGAGGGCCTCCTCGCCCGGGCCCACCACGGCTCCGTGAGCAAGGACCAGCGCGCCATCATCGAAGACGACCTCAAGTCCGGCCGCCTGCGCTGCGTCGTCGCGACCAGCTCACTCGAGCTCGGCATCGACATGGGCGCCGTCGACCTGGTGATCCAGGTGGAGTCGCCGCCCTCCGTCGCCAGCGGCCTGCAGCGCGTCGGGCGAGCGGGGCACCAGGTCGGCGAGGTGTCGCGCGGCATCTTCTTCCCCAAGCACCGGGCCGACCTCATCCACACCGCGGTCGCCAGCGAGCGGATGACGGAGGGGCTCATCGAGGCCCTGGCCGTTCCGCAGAACCCGCTCGACGTGCTCGCCCAGCAGACCGTCGCGGCGGTCGCGCTCGACTCGCTCGACGTGGACGAGTGGTACGACATCGTGCGGCGTTCGGCGCCGTTTGCGACCCTGCCGCGCTCCGCCTACGACGCCACGCTCGACCTGCTCAGCGGGCTCTACCCCTCGGACGAATTTGCCGAGCTGCGGCCGCGCATCGTCTGGGATCGCGTCGGCGGGCGGATCACCGGTCGGCCGGGGGCGCAGCGACTGGCGGTGACGTCGGGCGGCACCATCCCCGACCGCGGGCTGTTCGGCGTCTTCATGGTCGGCGGTTCCGACGAGAAAGCGCCACGCCGCGTCGGCGAGCTCGACGAGGAGATGGTCTACGAGTCACGCGTCGGCGACATCTTCGCGCTCGGCACCACCAGCTGGAAGATCGAGGACATCACCCACGACCGCGTGATCGTCTCGCCGGCCTTCGGCCAGCCGGGTCGCGTTCCGTTCTGGAAGGGCGACGGGCTGGGGCGGCCGGTCGAGCTGGGGAAGGCGATCGGGGAGTTCACGCGGGAGGTGGCATCCGGGTCTCCCGAGGCCGCGCTGGAACGGGTGCGTAAGGGAGGCCTCGACCAGCGGGCGGTCAACAACCTCGTGGCGTTCATCGAGGAGCAGAAGCTCGCCACCGGGCACGTTCCCACCGACCGCACGCTCGTGGTCGAGCGCTTCCGCGACGAGCTCGGCGACTGGCGGGTCGTGATGCATTCCCCGTACGGCATGCAAGTGCACGCGCCCTGGGCGTTGGCGGTCGGCGCGCGCATCCGCGACCGGTTCGGCATCGACGGCGGGGCGATGGCGAGCGACGACGGTGTCATCCTCCGCATTCCCGACACCGAGAGCGAGCCACCCGGGCTCGACCTGTTCCTCTTCGACCCGGCCGAGCTGCGCGACCTCGTGACCGAGGAGGTGGGCGGGTCCGCACTATTCGCGGCGCGCTTCCGCGAGTGTGCGGCGCGGGCGCTGCTGCTGCCGCGCTACAACCCCGGCAAGCGGTCGCCGCTGTGGCAGCAGCGGCAGCGCGCGTCGCAGCTGCTGGATGTCGCGCGCAAGTACCCGAGCTTCCC
>JAODAU010000430.1 GCA_025463615.1 Microbacteriaceae bacterium
GGGATGCGGGCGACCCGGTCGAGCTCGCGCGCAAGTACTACGAGCAGGGCGCGGACGAGATCACCTTCCTCGATGTCACGGCAACCGTCGACAATCGGGCAACCACCTACGACGTGGTGCGCGCGACGGCCGAGCAGGTCTTCATCCCGCTGACCGTGGGCGGCGGCGTGCGCGAGGCGGATGACGTGGCCCGCCTCCTCGCGGTCGGTGCGGACAAGGTGGGCGTCAACAGCGCCGCGCTGCAGCGACCGGAACTGGTCGGCGAGATCGCGGATCGGTTCGGGGCGCAGGTGCTGGTGCTCTCGCTCGACGTCAAGCGGTCGCCGGCCACGGCATCCGGTTTCGTCGTCACGACGCACGGCGGCCGCCGCGAGACCGACCGGGACGCGCTCGACTGGGCGCGCGAGGTCGTCGAGCGCGGCGCGGGCGAGCTGCTCGTCAACTCGATCGACGCCGACGGCACCAAGGAGGGCTTCGACCTGGAGCTCGTGGGCCTGATGCGCGAGCTCTCCCGCGTGCCCGTGATCGCCAGCGGGGGAGCCGGTTCCGTCGAGCACTTCGCGCCCTCCGTGCTGGCGGGGGCCGACGCCGTGCTCGCCGCGTCGGTGTTCCACAACGGCGAGCTGACCGTGGGTGACGTGAAGCGGGAGCTCGCGGCATCCGGAATCGCAGTGAGGTAGCCATGCAGACCGATATCGACTCCGTGCTCGACCGGGCCACGTTCGACGCGAACGGGCTGCTGCCGGCGATCATCCAGCAGTGGGACACGCGCGACGTGCTCATGCTCGGCTACATGGACCGCGAGGCGCTGCGCCGCACCCTCACCGAGGGCAGGGTCACGTTCTGGTCGCGCTCGCGCCAGGAGTACTGGCGCAAGGGCGACACCTCGGGCAACCGCCAGTACGTCAAGACGGCGGCGTTCGACTGCGACGCGGACACGCTCCTGCTCACGGTCGACCAGGTGGGCGCGGCCTGCCACACGGGCGCACACGCCTGCTTCGACGTAGACCCCCTCGACCCCGTCGTGGGCAGTTCGGTGATTGAAGGTACGGATGTCTGACACGACCACCCGATCCCAGTTCGATGCGCTGCTCGCCGAGCACCGCGTCGTGCCGGTGATCCGCGAGCTCTTCGCCGACGGCGAGACGCCCGTGGGCATCTATCGCAAGCTCGCCAGGGGCGAGGCGGGCACGTTCCTGCTCGAGTCCGCCGAGCAGGGCGGCATCTGGAGCCGCTACTCGTTCATCGGCGTCTCCAGCTTCGGCGTGCTCACCCAGGCCGACGGCCTGGCCACCTGGCTCGACTACGGCCTGGACGCGCAGCGCGCCCTGGGCACGGATGCCGCGGCCACCCCCCTCGCGGCCCTCGGCCACCTCTACGAGCGGTGGGCCACCCCGCGCGTCGCCGGTCACCCGCCGCTCACCGGCGGCCTCGTCGGGTTCATCGGCTGGGAGGCGATCCGGCAGATCGAGCGGCTGCCGAACATCCCGCCGGCCGACTACGACATTCCGGGCCAGGCGATGAGCTTCGTGTCGGAGCTCGTGGTCGTCGACCATCGCACCGGTGCCGTGCTGCTCATCGCCACCGCGCTGAACGACGGCGTCGACGGGCCGGATGCCCTCTGGGCCGACGCGAAGTCGCGCCTCGACACCCTGCAGGCCGGCCTCGCCGAGCCCGCCGAGGCCTGGCTGGCGGAGGTGGACCTCGGCGTCGCGCCGACCCCGACCCCGCGCATCCTCCCGGAGGAGTTCACCGAGGCGATCGAGCGGTCGAAGCAGCACATCCGCGACGGCGACGTGTTCCAGGTGGTGATCTCGCAGCGCTTCGACCACGAGATCACCGCCGAGCCGATCGACGTCTACCGCGTGCTGCGCACCCTCAACCCGAGCCCGTACATGTACCTGCTCTCGCTGGTGTCGCCGTCGGGCGAGCCGTACTGGATCGTCGGGTCGTCGCCCGAGGCGCTGGTGAAGGTGGAGGATCGTCGCGTCTACATGCACCCGATCGCCGGCTCGCGCCCGCGCGGCGTGGGACCGGAGGAGGACCTCGCCCTCGCCGACGAGCTGCTCGGCGACCCGAAGGAGCGCGCCGAGCACCTCATGCTGGTCGACCTGGCCCGCAACGACCTGCAGAAGGTCTGCGCGCCCGGCACCGTCGAGGTGAGCGAGTTCATGCAGGTGGAGC
Source organism: Microbacteriaceae bacterium (assembly GCA_025463615.1). The sequence goes on from JAODAU010000430.1 coordinate 2,185, forward strand.
GGTTCAGCCACATCATGCACCTCGTCTCGTCAGTGGAGGGCGACCTGCGGCCCGAGTGCTCCCCGCTGGATGTCTTCCGCGCCACCTTCCCGGCGGGCACGCTCTCGGGCGCGCCGAAGCCCCGGGCGCTGGAGATCATCGACGACCTGGAGGCCGCCCAGCGCGGGCTCTACGGCGGCGTGGTGGGGTACTTCGGCTTCGCCGGCGACCTCGACCTCGCGATCGCGATCCGCACCACCACGATCTCGGGCGGCGTCGCACGCGTGCAGGCCGGTGCCGGCCTCGTTGCAGACTCCGACCCGGACGCCGAGTACCGCGAGTCGCAGAACAAGGCCGCGGCGCCCCTGCGCGCGGTGGCCGTGGCGAACGCGATGCGGCGGGTCGAGCGATGAAGTCGCCGCGAAGGCTCAAGAACCTCACGCTCCTCGCCGGCGTCGTGCTCGCCGGCCTCATCCTGCTCACCTGGACCGGCCAGTGGTTCTCGCTCACCCTCGACGGGCGCTCGAGCAGCCACAGCACGATCGCCGTCTCGGGGGATGTGGCGGCGCCCGCACTCATCGCGCTGGCCCTCGCCAACCTCGCGCTCGTCGCGGCCCTCGCGATCTCCGGGCCGGTCATCCGCCTGGTCCTCGCGATCGTCGAGGTCGTGCTGGGCTTCACCGTCGGCCTCTCGGCCGTCGCGGCGATCGCCGACCCGGTGCACGCGAGCGCCTCGGCCATCTCGGCCGCCACCGGCGTCACGGGCGACAGGTCGCTGGACGCCCTGGTCACCTCGGTCAGCACCAGCCCGTGGCCGTGGTTCGCCGCGGTCGTCGGCGTGCTCGTCATGGCCCTCGGCGTCTTCCTCGCGATCACCGGCCGGGCCTGGCCGGGGTCGTCGCGCAAGTACCAGGCGGCGCGCCTCGAGACCACGGAACCGGGGGAGAACCCGGTCGCCGACTGGGACACCCTGAGCGGTGGCAGCGATCCGACCGCACGCTAGACTTTTGCTGGACATTTACGAAGGAGCCCTGTGAGCGACGAATTCCAAGAGCCGAGCGAAGGCAATTCGCCGGCGGCGTGGACCGCTGTGATCATCATGCTGGTCGCATTCGCGATCGGCACCGTCGCGTTCGTGCTGGGCTTCGCTCCCGTCGTCTGGGCGGCCGCGGGACTCCTCGTCGTGGGGCTCATCGTCGGCCTCGTGCTCTCGCGCATGGGCTACGGGGTCTACGGCGCGAAGTACACGTCGAAGGAACACTGACCCGGTGCTCTCCGATCTCGTCGCCGGTTCCCTCGAGGATGCCGCGGCCCGCAGGTCCCTCCGTCCCCTCGCGCAGGTCGAGGCCGAGGCACTCGCGCGCCCGGCCGCCATCGACGCCCTCGAGGCCCTTGCGCCGCGCGACCGCGTGCGCATCATCGCCGAGGTGAAGCGGGCCAGCCCGTCCCGCGGGGCCCTCGCGGACATCCCCGACCCGGCCGTGCTCGCCTCCAGCTACCAGACCGGCGGCGCCAGTGCCATCAGCGTGCTCACCGAGCAGCGCAGGTTCCTCGGGTCGCTCGCCGACCTCGAGGCCGTGCGCGACGCCGTGACGCTGCCCGTGCTGCGCAAGGAGTTCATCGCCGAGCCGTACCAGGTGCTCGAGGCGCGCGCCGCGGGCGCCGACCTCGTGCTGCTCATCGTCGCCGCGCTCGACCAGCCCACGCTCGTCGCGCTGCACGACCTGACCCGCCAGCTCGGCATGACCGCCCTCGTCGAGACGCACAGCGCCGACGAGGTCGAACGCGCCGTCGACCTCGGCGCGGGGCTCGTCGGGGTCAACGCCCGCGACCTCTCCACCTTCGAGCTCGACCAGGACCTGTTCGGGTCGCTGGCCGATCGCATCCCGTCCGGGGTCATCCGCGTCGCCGAGTCCGCCGTCAAGTCGGCCGAGGACGTGGCGCACTACCGCCGCGCCGGCGCCGACGTGGTGCTCGTGGGCGAGGCGCTCGTCACGGGCGACCCGGTCGCCACCCTCGAATCGTTCCTCGCCGCATGACGAACCTCAGGGACGTCGACGGCCCCTTCTTCGGCGAATACGGCGGGCGCTTCATGCCCGAGTCGCTCGTCGCCGCGATCGACGAGCTGACCGCCGCCTACGAGTGGTCGAAGACCGATCCGTCGTTCCGCGCCGAGCTCGCCGAGCTGCACCGCACCTACACCGGCCGCCCCTCGATCATCACCGAGGTGCCGCGGTTCGCCGAGCACGCGCGCGGCGCGCGCATCATCCTCAAGCGCGAGGACCTCAACCACACCGGCTCGCACAAGATCAACAACGTGCTCGGGCAGGCCCTGCTCACCCGCAGGATCGGCAAGACCCGCGTGATCGCCGAGACCGGCGCCGGCCAGCACGGCGTCGCGACCGCGACCGCAGCGGCCCTCTTCGGCCTCGAGTGCACCATCTTCATGGGCGAGGTCGACACGCAGCGCCAGGCGCTCAACGTGGCCAGGATGCGGCTGCTCGGCGCCGAGGTCGTCTCCGTGACCACCGGCTCCCGCACCCTCAAGGACGCGATCAACGAGGCCTACCGCGAGTGGGTCACGTCGGTCGAGACGACCAACTACATCTTCGGTACGGCGGCCGGGCCGCACCCGTTCCCGGCCATGGTTCGCGACTTCCAGAAGATCATCGGTGAGGAGGCGCGCCAGCAGGTGCTCGACCTCACCGGGCGGCTGCCGGATGCCGTGGCGGCCTGCGTGGGCGGGGGCTCGAACGCGATCGGCATCTTCCACGCCTTCCTCGACGACCCCTCCGTCGCGCTCTACGGCTTCGAGGCGGCCGGCGACGGGGTGGACACGGAGCGGCACGCCGCGTCGATCGAGCGCGGGCGCCCCGGCATCCTGCACGGTGCGCGCAGCTACCTGCTCCAGGACGAGGACGGCCAGACGATCGAGTCGCACTCGATCTCGGCGGGCCTCGACTACCCGGGCGTCGGCCCGGAGCACGCGTGGCTCGCCGACATCGGCCGCGCCTCGTACCTGCCGGCGACCGACACCGAGGCGATGGAGGCCCTGCGGCTGCTCAGCCGCACGGAGGGCATCATCCCGGCCATCGAGTCCGCGCACGCCCTGGCCGGTGCGCTGAGGCTGGGCCGTGAGCTCGGGGCGGAGTCGATCATCCTCGTGAACCTCAGCGGGCGCGGCGACAAGGACGTGGCGACCGCCGGCGCCTGGTTCGACCTGTTCGACGAGGGGGCGAGGCAGGAATGACGACCCTCTCCACCGCCGCCGCCGTCATCGCGGCCCGCCGCGACGCGGGCACCGGCGCGCTCGTCGGCTATCTTCCGATCGGGTTCCCCGACCTCGCCACCAGCATCGACGCGGCCGTGGCCCTGGTCGAGAACGGCGTGGACATCCTGGAGCTCGGCCTGCCGTACTCCGACCCGGTGATGGACGGCCTCGTCATCCAGCAGGCGACGCAGACCGCGCTGGCCGCCGGATTCCGCGTGCGCGACATCTTCACCGCCGTCGAGGGCATCCGCGCCCGCGTCGACGCGCCCACGCTGGTGATGACCTACTGGAACCCGGTGGTGCAGTACGGCGTCGACCGGTTCGCCGACGACCTCGTGAACGCCGGGGGAGCGGGCCTCATCACGCCCGACATCACGCCGGACTCGGCCGCGGACTGGCTCGCCACGAGCGAGCGCACCGGCCTCGACCGAGTGTTCCTCGCGGCGCCCTCGAGCACGGATGCCCGGATCGCCGACACGGTCGAGGCGAGCCGCGGCTTCGTCTACGCCGTCTCGACCATGGGCATCACCGGCGCGCGCCAGGACGTGGATGCCGCGGCCCGCGGCCTCGTCGCCCGCCTCAAGCACGCCGGCGCCGAGAACGCCTGCGTCGGCATCGGGATCTCGACCGCCGACCAGGTCACCGAGGTGCTGCAGTACGCCGACGGCGCCATCGTCGGCTCCGCACTCGTCAAGGCCCTCGCCGACGGCGGGGTGTCCGCCGTCGCGTCGGCGGCGGCCCGCCTGAGCGCGGGCCTGTAACCTTAGTTCTCTCCGGACCCCCGGCACGAAAGGCAACCTGGAACCGTGGTTCTTCCCCTCAGCATCCCCAGCCCGAGCGGCGGCTGGCAGGTTTTCAACC
>JAODAU010000432.1 GCA_025463615.1 Microbacteriaceae bacterium
GAAGAACGACATCCAGCTGCTCGCGCGCAACTCCTTCGAGGCGGCGTTCATCACCCCCGCCGACCGCGCCCGCTGGCTCGGCGAGGTGGACGCCTACTTCGCTACCGCGGAATAGGGCGCAGGCAACCCCTTCAGAGGGTCGGCGGCCCTCCGTAAACTGGCGGAGTGGCTGACACCGAAGACCTGACCCTCGAGCAGGCCGGCGACGAGGCCGGCGAGCTCACCACGCGCATCCTCGAACTGCGCGACGCGTACTACGAGCGTGACGAGGTGCTGGTCAGCGACGCCGAATACGACCTCATGATCCGCAGGCTCGAAGAACTCGAGCGGCTGTTCCCCGAACTGCAGAGCCAGGACTCGCCCACGCAGACGGTCGGCGGCCGGGCGGAGACCAGCCTGTTCGCGCCGGTGCGGCACGCCGAGCGGATGCTGAGCCTCGACAACGTCTTCTCCATCGAGGAGTTCGAGGAGTGGGCCGCGAAGGTCGAGCGCAACTCCGGGCGCCGCGTGAACTACCTCTGCGAGCTCAAGATCGACGGGCTCGCCATCAACCTGCGCTACGAGAACGGTGTGCTCACCACCGCCGCGACCCGCGGTGACGGTGTCGTGGGGGAGGACGTGACCGACAACATCCGGTACGTGAAGGTGATCCCGACGCGGCTGGCCGGCTCGGGGCATCCGCCCCTCGTCGAGGTGCGCGGCGAGGTGTTCTTCGAGACCGAGGTGTTCGAGGCGCTCAACGCGCGGCAGGTCGCCGACGGCGAGCGCGTGTTCGCGAACGCGCGCAACGCGGCATCCGGCAGCCTGCGGCAGGTGGCCGAGAACAAGAACGCGGTGCAGCTGGAGCGCATGCACCGCAGGCTCAGCGGGCTCAGCATGCTGGTGCACGGCATCGGCGCCTGGGCCAACCCTCCCGTCGCATCGCAGTCCGAGACCTACGAGCTGCTCACGCAGTGGGGGCTGCCGACGAGTTCGCACTACCGCGTCGTGCCGACGGCCAGGGAGGCGTCGGAGTTCATCGAGTACTACGGCGAACACCGCGGCAGCGTCGAGCACGAGATCGACGGCATCGTGGTCAAGGTCGACGAGCTCGCCCTGCACGAGGAGCTCGGCGCGACGAGCCGCGCCCCGCGCTGGGCGATCGCCTACAAGTACCCGCCCGAGCAGGTGAACACCAAGCTGCTCGACATCGTGGTGAGCGTCGGCCGCACCGGCCGCGTCACGCCGTTCGCGGTGATGGAGAAGGTGCGTGTCGCCGGCAGCGAGGTGCGGCAGGCCACACTGCACAACCAGGATGTGGTGAAGGCCAAGGGCGTGCTCATCGGCGACACGGTCGTGCTGCGCAAGGCCGGCGATGTGATCCCGGAGGTGCTCGGCCCGGTGGTCGAGCTGCGCGACGGCACCGAGCGCGAGTTCGTGATGCCGACGCACTGCCCCGAGTGCGGCACGCTCCTCGCGCCGGCCAAGGAGGGCGACGTGGACCTGCGCTGCCCGAACGCCCGCGCCTGCCCCGCGCAGGTGCGTGGTCGGGTGGAGCACGTCGGCAGCCGCGGAGCCCTCGACATCGAGGGCCTCGGCGAGGTCGGCGCTGCCGCGCTGACGCAACCCGACTTCCCATCGACGCCCCCGCTGGAGACCGAGGCGGGACTGTTCGCGCTCACAATCGACCAGCTGCTGCCGATCAGCGTGACGGTCCGCGACAACGAGACCGGGCTGGTCAAGCTCGACGAGGATGGCGAGCCGCACCGCGAGTCCCCGTATCGTCGCCGGCGCCAGAAGAAGGACGGCCCGTGGGAGCCCGGAGCCCCGGGCGACGAGGAGTCCGTCCCGTCGGTCGCCGCCCTGAAGCTGCTCGACGAGCTCGAGCTCGCCAAGACGAAGGAGCTGTGGCGCATCCTCGTGGCCCTCAGCATCCGCCACGTGGGGCCGGTGGCCGCGCGGGCGCTTGCCGGGTACTTCGGGTCGGTGGACTCCATCCGCTCGGCCACGCGCGATGAGCTCGCCGCGGTCGACGGGGTGGGCGGCATCATCGCCGACGCCCTCATCGACTGGTTCGCGGTCGACTGGCACGTGGACATCATCGACCGCTGGAGGGATGCGGGGGTGCAGCTGGCGACGCCCGGTCACCCCGGTCCCGGCGCGGCCCTCGGCAACGACGGGCCCCTCGCGGGCCTCACCGTGGTCGCGACGGGGTCCCTCGAGGGGTTCACGCGGGAGGGCGCGATCGAGGCCATCATCGCGGCGGGCGGCAAGGCGGCATCCAGCGTCTCCAAGAAGACCGATTACGTGGCCGCGGGCCCGGGTGCCGGCTCGAAACTGGGCAAGGCCGAGGAGCTGGGCCTGCGCATCATCGACGCGGAGCAGTTCGCCCGCCTGCTCGAACTGGGGCCCGCCGGCCTCGAGTAGTGGCGCGCCGTCACTGACGCATCCTTGAAGTTCACGCGCCGTCAGGGTGTCGTTTCGTCGCATTGCTGTGCCAACTACCCCTACTATTGGGGGTGCGTGCAACTTGCGTTACATCGAAGGTTCCCCCCGCCTTCGACGCTAACGATTGGAATGCCCCGTGTTGGTTCACCTGGCAACTTTCACCTCTGAGGCCCTGGGCGGCGTCGCAGAGGCATTCGGCGTGCACGAAATCACCAGATACAGCACTTCGATAGCGCAGGAGAGCTCCGCCGCCGACCCGATCCTGTCGCTCATTCCGGCCGACGATTCGACCCCGGCACTTGCCCCCGTGATCATCTCGCCGGCGGACATCCCACTCGCCGTCTCGCCGTCTGTGTTGCCGCGCCTCGGCGGTTCGCAGCTGCTGCAGCAGCTCACGCTCCT
>JAODAU010000434.1 GCA_025463615.1 Microbacteriaceae bacterium
CGCGGGCGGTCTCGAGCACCACTGCGAGCGGAAGCTCGAGCTGCGCGAGCACGATGCCGCCGCGCTCGAGGTGGGCGCGCTCGTCGCCGGTCAGTTCCACGACGGTTGCGTTTGCGTTCGAGGCGACGATGATCGCGTTCTCGCCCGCGGCGTCGAGCATGATGAAGGCGTTGCCCGATCCGCCCGGCTCGGTGCGCAGGAAGCGCGTGTCCATGCCAGCGTCGGTCATGACTGCGGCGAGCGCGGCGCCGTCGTCGTCACTGCCGACCGCGCCGATGAAGGTGGTGGATGCCCCGGCCCGCGCCGCGGCGACCGCCTGGTTGAGCCCCTTGCCGCCGGGGTACCGCGCGGTGGTGCCCGCCAGGAGCGTCTCCCCGGGCAGCGGGATCCGCTCCACCCCGAGCACGATGTCCATGTTCGCGCTGCCGACGATGGTGACGTTCTTCGACGCCGAAGCCGCTGTGCTCATGCCGCTAGGTTATCGCGCGCGGCCGTGTCCGATTTCCGCTAGTGAATGTCAGTGGCGCCTGCGATCGTTGAACCATGAGCATCCCCTCCGCCGCCGTGAACGTCGACGATCCGCTGTTCGCCGAGCGCTACCGCGCCATGGCGTCCCGCGACTCGCGGTTCGACGGCCAGTTCATCACCGGCGTTCATTCCACCGGCATCTACTGCCGACCGAGCTGCCCGGCGATGACCCCGAAGCCCGCCAACGTGACCTTCTACCGCACCGCCGCCGCGGCGCACGAGGCGGGCCTGCGCGCCTGCAAGCGCTGCCAGCCCGACGCCGTTCCGGGCTCTCCCGAGTGGAACCTGCGCGACGACCTCGCCTCCCGCGCCATGCGGCTCATCGCCGACGGCACGGTCGAGCGCGAGGGCGTTCCCGGCCTCGCCCAGCGGCTCGGCTACACCCCGCGCCACCTCGGCCGCGTGCTCGTCACCGAGCTCGGCGCGAGCCCGCTCGCCCTGGCCCGCGCCCACCGCGCGCAGACCGCCCGCACCCTGCTGCTCGCCACCGACCTGAGCGTCGCCGACGTGGCGTTCGCGGCCGGCTTCGCCAGCATCCGGCAGTTCAACGAGACCGTGCAGGCGGTCTACGAGACCACGCCGAGTGCGATCCGGGCCCGGCGCCGGCCGGATGCCGCGGCGGCCGCCGACCCGACCACCATCACCCTGCGGCTCCCCGCCCGCGCGCCCTTCGACGGCCCGGGCCTCATGCGCTTCTTCGCCGACCACGCGGTCGCCGGCGTGGAGACCGGCGACGACCACTCGTTCCGGCGCCTGGTGCGGATGCCCGGCGGCGTCGCCGAGATCGCTCTCGAGCTCGAGGGCGACGCCGTGCTCTGCACCGCACGCCTGGAGTCGCTCTCCGACCTCTCCGCGCTGGTCTCCCGCGTGCGCCGACTCATGGACCTCGACGCGGACTCGCTCGCCATCGACGAGGCCCTCGGGCGGGACGCGGTGCTCGCTCCCCTCGTGGCGGCTGTGCCCGGCATCCGGCTGCCCGGCACGGTGGATGCCGAGGAGGCGCTGTTCCGCACGATGATCGGCCAGCAGATCTCGGTCGCGGCCGCGCGCACCGTGCTCGGCCGGCTCGCCACGGAGCTCGCGGAGGCGCCGGGGCTGTTCCCCACCGCCACCGCGATAGCGGACCACGGCGAGGCGGTGCTGCGGGGCCCGGCGACGCGCGTGGCGAGCATCCTCTCGGTCGCCCGCACGCTGGCGGGCGGCGACCTCGTGCTCGACGTGGGGATGCCTGCAGCCGAGCTGGAGGCGAAGCTCACCGCCCTGCCCGGTATCGGCCCCTGGACGGCCGGCTACCTCGCGATGCGCGTGCTCGGCAACCCGGACACGCTGCTCACCACCGACCTCGTGATGCTCGCGAGCGCGAAGCATCTCGGGCTGCCCGGCACCGCGAGGTCGCTCGCGGAGCACGGCACCCGCTGGGCGCCGTGGCGCAGCTGCGCGGGCCTGCACCTCTGGCGGGCTAGGCCTTCGGCAGGTCGATCGCCGATGTGACCGGCACCAGCCCGCTCAGCCGCTCCGGCGAGAGCACCCGCGCGACCTCCTCGGCCGTCATCAGCCCGGCGTCGACCACGAGCTCCGCGATCGACGCGTTGGTGGTCAGCGCCGTGTGGGCGAGGCTCGCGGATGCCGCGTACCCGATGTACGGCGTGAGCGCCGTCACCACCCCCACCGACGACTCCACCTGCGCGGCGAGCCGCACCCGGTTCGCGGTGATGCCGTCGATGCAGTTGACCCGCAGGGTGCGGCAGGAGTTCGTCATCCAGGCGATCGACTGCAGGATGCTGTGGGCGATCACCGGCTCGAAGGCGTTGAGCTGCAGCTGGCCCGCCTCCGCGGCGGCGGTGACCGTGGCATCCGCCCCGATCACGCTGAACGCGACCTGGTTCACGACCTCGGGGATCACCGGGTTCACCTTGCCGGGCATGATGCTCGACCCGGCCTGCCGCGGAGGCAGGATGATCTCGCCGAGCCCCGCCTGCGGTCCGCTGGAGAGCAGCCGCAGGTCGTTGCAGATCTTGGAGAGCTTGACGGCGGCGCGCTTGAGCGTGCCGCTCAGGGTCATGAAGATGCCGGCATCGCTGGTCGCCTCAATGAGGTCCGGCGCGGTCTCCATCGGGATTCCCGTGATCTCGGTGAGGTGACGGCAGACCGCCTCGGCGTAGCGCGGGTCAGCGGTGATACCGGTGCCGATCGCGGTCGCGCCCATGTTGATCTCGTTCAGCCACGGGATCACCTCGGAGAGCCGGTCGTGGTCCTCCGCGAGGGTGTGCGCGAACCCGGAGAACTCCTGGCCGAGGGTCATCGGCACCGCATCCTGAAGCTGGGTGCGGCCGATCTTGAGGATGCCGGCGAACTCGATCCCCTTCGCCGCGAACGCCGCGGTGAGCAGCTGGTGCTCATCGAGCAGCCGCTTCACGCCGAAGACCATGGCGAGCTTGATCGCGGTCGGGTACACATCGTTCGTGGACTGGCTGCGGTTGACGTCGTCGATCGGGTGCAGGTACTGGTACTCGCCGAACCCGTGGCCCATCAGCTCGAGGGCGCGGTTGGCGATCACCTCGTTCGTGTTCATGTTGGTGGAGGTGCCCGCTCCTCCCTGGATCACGCCGACCACGAACTGGTCGTGCAGCGCGCCGCCCACGATCTCCTCGCAGACCCGCTCGATCACGTCGGCTTTGGCTGCGTCGAGCACACCGAGCTCGCGGTTCGCGCGCGCCGCCGCCTGCTTCACCCGGGCGAGGGCACGGATGAGGTCGCGGTACACCGAGATCGGCCGGCGGGTGATGGGAAAGTTCTCGAGCGCCCGCGCCGTGTGGATGCCCCAGTACGCGTCGGCCGGGATCTCCATCGACCCGAGCGAGTCGGTCTCGACGCGCGTGGCCGGCGGCAGCTCGATCACCGTGATGGGCGTCGTGGGCGCCGTATCGTCCTGGGCGTGCTCGGTCATCGTGTAGTCCATGGTCGCTGTGGCTCCATTGCCGTAAGGGTCGCCCGCCGGATCGGCGGCATCGCGTCACGGTCAGGGGTGGCGACCGCGCCCGTCCAGCCTATCCGCGGGAAACCGGCGATTCCTTGCCGCGGCGGAGCGATTTCCGCCGGATTCAGCGGTGGAACGCAGGGATTATCAGATACACGCCATAGACGACGAGCAGCCCGCACAGCACGAACGCGACCACACCGAACGGTCGTCGCCCCGCGCGGTCGGAGCCGACGAGCCGGAGCCCGATCGAGAACAGGAACACGACCCCGCAGGCGCCCACGATGGAGGCGACGAGCACGGTGAGAAAGGCCAGCCAGTCGATCATGATGCTCTCGCCCCCTTCTTTCGGCGCTTGGGCCGCACGAACGCGGTGGGCTCCATCGCGACGCTGTTCGCGCCGACATGGGTGCGGCGCGAGTAGAGGAAGATGCCGACGATCACGGCGAGGCCGACGATCGCGTCGGCGATGACGCCGCCGACGCCCAGCAGCGCCACCCACGACGCCAGCGCGCCGACGAGACCGGCCGCCGGGATCGTGATGAGCCAGCCGATCGCGATCCGCCCGGCCGTGCGCCAGCGCACCGACGCGCCCTTGCGGCCGATGCCCGTGCCGATCACCGATCCGGAGGCGACCTGGGTCGTGGAGAGCGCGAAGCCGAGGTGGGTCGACGCGAGGATCGTGGCGGCGGTCGCGGCCTCCGCCGCGAAGCCCTGGCCCGGCTCGATCTCGGTGAGCCCCTTGCCGAGGGTGCGGATGATGCGCCATCCGCCCGTGTACGTGCCCGCCGCGATCGCCACAGCGCACACCACGATCACCCAGGGCTGCGGGCCGGAGCCGACGGGCTGCACGTTCGCGGCGATGAGGGTCAGCGTGATCACGCCCATCGTCTTCTGCGCGTCGTTCGTGCCGTGCGCGAGCGAGACGAGCGACGACGTGAAGACCTGCCCGATCTTGAACCGGTCGCGCTGCCGCTTCTTCGTCACGGCATACGCGATCCTGGTCGCGAGGAAGGCGACGAGACCCGCGGTGATGGGCGCGAGCACGGCGGGCAGCACGATCTTGGAGAGCAGCACGGAGAGGTCGATCGCCCCGAACCCGGCTCCCACGATCGCGGCACCGATCAGGCCGCCGAACAGCGCGTGGCTCGAGCTCGACGGGAGCCCGAGCAGCCAGGTGACGAGGTTCCAGAGGATGGCGCCGATGAGCCCCGCGAACACCATCACCGGCGTGATCTGGATGCCGCCGGAACCCTCGTGGATGAGCCCGCCCGAGATCGTGTTGGCGACCTCGGTGGAGAGGAACGCGCCCACGAGGTTGAGCACGGCGGCGATCGTCACCGCGACCCTGGGCTTGAGCGCACCCGTCGCGATGGGCGTCGCCATGGCGTTCGCGGTGTCGTGGAATCCGTTCGTGAAGTCGAAAAAGAGGGCCAGAACGATGACCAGCGCGACCATGAGCGAGATGTCCACTGCGGGCCAGTCTTACAGGCAGGTGAACGGGAGGCAAGCGGAAGGTGAACGGCCCCACGAGAGTAGAGTTCACACATCATGACCTCGATCTCTGTCGTCATCCCGGCCCTCAACGACGCGAGCATGTTGAAGGTCTGCCTCGCTGCTCTCGCGGCCCAGCGTCGCGCCGCCGACGAGGTCATCGTGGTGGACAACGGCAGCACGGATGACACGGCCGCCGTCGCCCGCGCCGCGGGTGCGCGCGTGGTCACCGAGCCCGTGCGCGGCATCTACCCCGCGACCTCGGCGGGCTACGACGCGGCGACCGGCGACGTGATCGCGCGGCTCGACGCGGACTCGATCCCCGGCCCCGACTGGCTCGAGCGCATCGAGCGCGACCTCGCCAACCTGCCGCCGCTCACCGCGGTCACGGGCGGCGCGGACTTCTACGGCGCCGGCCCCGTCGTGCACTGGCTGGGCCGCGTTGTCTACGTGGGCGGCATGTACTGGTCGATCAACCTGTTGCTCGGGCATCCGCCGGTCTTCGGCTCCAACTTCGCCATGCCCGCCGAGATCTGGCACCGCCTGCGCGAGAGCGCCAACCGCACCGTGGTGAACATCCACGACGACCTCGACCTCAGCTGGCACTTCGAGCCCGACATGGACATCGTGTACGACCCGTCGCTGCGCGTGCAGATCTCCGCCCGGCCGTTCTCGTCGGCCAAGGCGCTGGGCCGCAGGCTGGGCTGGGTCTACACGACGCTCTCGCTCGACTTCAGCGAGCAGTCGCCCCTGCGCCGCCGACGCCTGCGGCGCCGCTGGCTCGAGGAGCAGCCCGTCGCCGGCGACGAGACTCCCGGAACGATCGCGGCCTAGGCGCGGTCGAACAGCTCGAGCATGTCGCGCACCAGCTGGTTCGGCGTCGTCTCGCACGGGCTGTGCCCGGTGCGGTAGACCGCCACCCGCGCCTGGATCTGCTCGGCGAAGCGCGCGTGCAGCGCGAGCGGCCACAGGTCGTGCTCCCCCACCGCCACGAGCTTGGGGATCGCGGATGCCCGCAGCTCGGCCCGCGCGTCCGGTGCGCGCTTCATCAGCGAGATGATGTCGCGCACGGAGGCGCGCCGCGTGATCGTGAGGCGGTGCTCGACGAAGGCCTGGCGCCCGGGCGGCACGTGGGTCACGTTGCGGCCGAGGCCCCAGATCATGAAGAAGGCGCCGGCGCGACCGGTCGCGAGCCCGGTGAACGGGCCGATGCGCTTCACCCCCCGGAAGCCCTGGCCGGGCTCCGGCGGGCAGCTCAGCAGGGTGAGGCTGCGGAACAGGTCGGGCCGGCGCAGGAACGCGAGCTGCGAGACGGTGCCCGCGAACGAGTAGCCGAGCACGTGCGAGGGGCCCGATCCGTCATCCAGCATGGCGAGCAGGTCGTCGACGAAGAGGTCGTAGTCGTAGTGGGCGCGGGGCGGCGCCAGGTTCTCGGGGCCGGCATCCGTCGACTCGTATTGGCCGGCCATGTCGACGCTCTGCACGTAGTACCCGGCGGCGACCAGGCCGGGCATCATCAGGATGAAGTCCTCTTTCGAGCCGGTCACGCCCGGCACGAGCAGCACGCGGGGGTGCGACGGGTCGCCGAGCGAGATGGTCGCGAGGCGGCCGCTGGGCGCCGTGAACCAGGATTTCACCGTGCCGTCGGCGAGCACCGTCCAGTCGCGATCGGGGAGAGCCGCGTCCAGCTCGGCCGCCGCGTCAGTCTCCATCCCTCAAATCTAGACCGCGAGCGCGGGCACCTTCGCACGCGAAGCGACGCGGGCCACGAAGTGCTGCAGGCGCGCATAGACCTCCTGCGACTCGGGCAGCCGGGCGTTCTGTTGCCAGGTGTGCTCGGTGTTGCGGCGGGAGCGGTCGAAGATGAGCGACTCCACGTCCACGCCGTGGGTGCGCAGGCGGTCGGCGAAGTTGAGGTTGGCCTCGTAGAGGTAGTCGCGCTCCGAGGTGGTGACGAGCACGGGCGGATACCCCGGCCCCACCCACTCGATCGGCGAAAGGTACCGCGCCGCGTCCCGCAGCGAGCGACCCCGCCCGCGGTGCGGCAGCAGGATGCGCACGAAGCCGAGCCCGAGGATGAAGGAGCGGTCGAACATCACCGAGAAGTCCGACACGCTGCAGTGCTGCACGAGCCCGATCACGCTGGCGGGGTCGAGCGCCGGGGCGATGGAGTAGTGCTGGGCCAGCTCCCGGCTGTGCAGCATGGCCGCGTAGAGCGCGGTGATCTGGCCCCCCGCGGAGTCGCCGCCGAGCACGATGCGGTCGGGGTCTCCCCCGTGTGCGGCCACGTTGTCGCGGACCCAGGCGAGCGCCGCATCCGCGTCGTCCAGGATGTGCGACATACGGAAGCCGGTGGCCATGCGGTAGTTGACGTTCACGACGACCATGCCGGCATCGGCCTGGCTGGCGCAGTACTTGGTGAGCACGGACTTGTCGCCGCTGGTCCAGCCGCCGCCGTGGAAGTAGACGTAGACGGGCAGCGGGTCGCCCTCACGTGCGCCCTTCGGCGCGATCACGTCGAGCCGGTGGCCGCGGATGCCGTCGCCCACGAAGTCGATGTCCGTCGTGTAGTCGACGGTCGCGATGGGGTTCGCGTTGAAGAGGGAGAGCTCACGCCGCGACTGGCCGGCCATGAATGCGCGCCAGACCCATACGGGCACACGCCGCAGCACCGGAAGACGTTCTGACATGCGTCAGACGGTAGACCGCCCGGCTCGGCGTTCGCTGTACCCAGTTCGGGCGCCCGCTGGGTATTCGGCGCGCTCGGGCGACGCCGACACGGGTCGACGCGAGGGCGTCGGCCCGTTCTCTCGTTAAAGGGACGGCATTTGTCGAGGATGCCCCACGCAATGGGGGTAGAACGTCACCCCTCCGGGGGCATGCTTTCACACCCGATTGCCAGTAACGTGTCGAATACGACGAACTGCCGGAGGGAAGCAGCGTGTTCGAGGACGACGTTACTGTCCCAGCGGGATGGTACCCGGACCCCATGGGGCTCCCCCAACTGCGCTGGTGGAACAACCATGCGTGGACTGAGCTGACCACCGAGGCGCGCGCGCCCGTGGTGATGCAGCAGCAGGTCACGTCCAACCCCGCTCGCCGCGTGCTCTACGCGGACGACGAGGAGGAGGAGATCTTCCCCACGCGTCGCCAGCAGCGTGAGCAGCGCGAGCGGGAAGAGGAGTACCGCAGCCTCGCCACCGATGAGGACGAGGCGCGCGACGCCATCGCCGGCCACGTGCCGCTCTCCACCGGGCTGCGCGAGATCGACGCGCCGGTCGTCGACGCGCCCGTCGCGGAGGCGGCTGCCGCCGAGGCGCCCGTCGCCGAGGTGCCCGTCGCCCAGACGCCCGTCGCCGAGACCCCGGTCGCCGCGGCACCGGAGCAGGCTCCCGTCGAGACCCCGGTCGCGGCATCCTCCCAGGCCACCGCACCGGCGGCCGCGCCCGACCGCGCGCTCATCGACGAGGGCGACGCCGGCGTCTCCGAGACCTTCGACGACATCTTCCTGCCGCGCTCGGCCACGAACTCCGTCTCGTCGCCGTTCGCGCAGTACGACAGGGAGCGGACCGCGGATGCCGCGACCACCCGCGCCACCACCATCCCGCGCCTCGGCATCTACACCGCGCCCGTCTGGATCATCGCCCTGCTGCCCCTGGTGCAGCTCGTGGGCGGCCTGCTGATCCTGCTCGGAATCGGCGCCGTCTCCAGCATGGCCGTCACCATCGCCCTGCTCGTGGCGCCGTACATCGTCGTCATCCTGCTCGCCATCGCCGACCGGGCCATGCTCAAGCGCATGGGCCACGAGCACACGGCCCACTGGGCATGGGCGATCCTGTCGGCGCCGGTCTACCTGATCGCCCGGTCGATGGCGCTCAGCCGCACCGGTGGCCTCGGGCTCGCCCCGCTGCTCGTCTGGGCGGCGCTGGGCATGCTTCAGGTCGCGTCGATCCTCGTCGTGCCGGGCATGCTCATCTCGATCCTGCCGACCGTCTTCTCGGCCCAGGCCGAGCAGTCCGTGTCGTCGGAGGCCGCGATCATCGGCGCCGACCTCACCGTGACCTGCCCGACGCCGCCGCCGGTGCTCATCGGCACGTCGTTCACCTGCTCGGCCACGTCGACCGCGGGTCACGACCTCAAGGTCACCGTGAGCCTGCAGCGCGCCAACGGCTGGATCGACTGGCGCGTGGACGACTGGGGCAACACCTTCGCTAAGTAGGCCTCAGGCCGCCGAGCGGATGAGTGCGAGCAGAGCCTTGCCGTAGGCCTCCGCGGCATCCGTGTCCGTGAATTCCACCGCGCGTCCGCCCAGCGTCACCTCGACCGTGTAGCCGGCCCGCAGCGCCACGAACGTGCCGCCGAGCAGCTCGCGCAGCTGGTGCTCGTGCGGCAGCCAGAGCGACTGCTCGAGCGCCACTGAGTCGAGGGCCCACTCCGTGGTGCCGTTGAAGCCCAGGATGGTGCCCGTGTCGTACTCGTGCGCCTCCACCGTCATCTCGCTGACGATGAACACGTCGCCCTCGAAGCCGTCGCCCTCGATCGAGAACGCGTCGCCGGATGCTGGACGCCATCGGAGGCCGGCCAGTGCCAGCTCACGGGCGAGGTCGGTGGAGATCATCCCGCCATTATCCGCGACGAGCCTGCGCGCGGAGTGCGCGCGAGACCGTGGCCCCCGATGCAGCCGACTCGCCCTCCTGCGGTCTGTCGTGTGCTGCGACCACGGAACGTGGGGGCGGCGGCTTACGAATTTGCGAGGCTGAGTGTGTTCATACCCCCGTATCGCACACTCGGCTAATCGCGTAAGCCACCGCCACCCAGGTGTCCCCCGGTGGTGCCTTTTAGAGAGTAGCGAAGGTGTTCCCCAGGCCGCCTCCCCCAATACGGGGCTGCCTCGAACGGGTGTCGGCACTATGGGGGACACGTGCCCCTGTACCCCGAACACGCCCCACCTGTGCGATTCCCAAGAGGGGGTGCCATTCGGCCCAGCCGTGCGTAGGGTGTCGAGTGGCGCAGAGGGCGCGAATCCGTTCGGGAGGTGGACCATGGCAGAGGTCCCCGCCTACCTCGAACCGTGGATGGTGACGCAGCGCTGGTTCGCCGGCAAGGGTCGCACGCCGCGCCTCGAGGTGATCGGCGGGTACGTGCTCGACGCCGGGGCCGATGTCGACGCCCGCGTGCTCTTCGTGCTCGACCACGCCGAGAGCCCCCTGCTCTACCAGGTTCCCCTCACCGTGCGCTCGGCGCCCGTGCCGGGCCTCGAGCAGCGGCTGGTCGCCCGCGACGGTGACGACTACGTCTACGACGGCCCGCACGACCCCGCCCTGGCGGGCGCGCTGCTGCGGCTCGCGCTCGACGCGGGCACCGCGGCATCCATCGACGGATCGGGCGACCCCGTCGCCACCGGCCGCGGCGACCTGGCGGACCAGCCGCGCATCCGCTCCTCCCGCGTGCTGGGCGGCGAGCAGTCCAACACGTCGATCGTCTTCGAGATGTCGGATGCCGACGGCGGCCAGGCGCCGCCCGTGATCTGCAAGGTCTTCCGCGCCCTGCACGACGGCGAGAACCCGGACGTGGTGCTCACCGGCGCGCTCGGCGCGGCAGGCAGCCGCGTGGCCCCGCGCAGCGTCGGCAGCATCACCGGCCGCTGGCGCGACCGCTCGGCACCGGGCGGTGTCGCCACGGGTCATCTCGCGTTCGCGCAGGAGTTCTTCCCCGGCGTCGAGGACGCCTGGCGCGTCGCATCCGTCGCGATCGCCGCCGGCGAGAGCTTCGCACGGCGGGCGTACGAACTCGGGTCGATGACGGCCGAGATGCACGCGACCCTGGCCGCGGCACTCCCCTCCGCGTCAACGACCCCGAGCGACATCGCCACCGTCGTCTCGGCCATGCGCGCGCGCTTCGAAATGGCGGCCCGCGAGGTGCCGTCGCTCGAGCAACACCGCGGGCACGTCGAGGGCGTGTACCGCGCGGCGGCCGAGAGCCCGTGGCCACCGCTGCAGCGCATCCACGGTGACTACCACCTGGGGC
>JAODAU010000438.1 GCA_025463615.1 Microbacteriaceae bacterium
CCAGCTCTACGAGATGGTCGGCCCGAACCCGACCATCGACGCCGACAAGAAGATCGTCACGGGCGACCTCTACTCCAAGGGCAAGTCGACCGGCGTGAAGATCGAGGTGCGCTCCGGCGGACCCGCGATCGGGTACCAGACGGTCAGCTCCGAGCTGTACAAGGACAAGGACATCACCCTCGCCTACATCTCCACCGACGAGGCCGTGCAGTTCTCCGACAAGCTGCCCACCACGGCAGTCTTCGCCGAGAACGACATCTCGCCGCAGATGATCATGTGGGACCCGGCCACCTACCCCAAGGTGAAGACCATCGCCGAGCTCGCCAAGTCGCTCAAGAGCGGCGGCGTCGTGCGCTACTTCAACGGCGCGGCCTACATGAGCTACCTCCAGGGATCCGGCATCCTGCCCGCAGACAAGACGGACGGCAGCTACGACGGCACCCCGGTGAAGTTCGCGGCCGACAAGGGCATCTCGGGCCAGCAGGGCTTCGCCACGGCAGAGCCCTACATCTACGGCAACGAGGTAACGGCGTGGGACAAGCCGGTGGACTTCCAGCTCATCAACGACACGGGCTACCCGATCTACCCCGAGGCCCTCTCGGTGCGCACCGGTGACCTGAAGACGCTCACCCCCTGCCTCAAGGCCCTCGTGCCCGTGATGCAGCAGGCCGACGCGGACTACTTCGCCAAGCCGGATGCCACCAACAAGCTCATCGTCGACGCGGTCACGCAGTTCAACAACGGCTGGGTCTACGACGCCAACGTCGCGAACTACGCCGTCAAGGAGATGAAGAAGCTCAAGATCGCGAGCGACGGAAGCGACGGGTACGTCGGCAACTTCGACGAGACCCGCGTGCAGAAGATCATCGACATCGACACCCCGATCTTCTCGAAGACCGGTGATGTGCCGAAGTCGGGACTGAAGCCGAGCGACCTGTTCACCAACGAGTTCCTCGACAAGTCGATCAAGCTCGGCTTCTAGCCGAATCGCAGGGATAGACCGATGACGACGACAGCGCAGCAGGCCGGCACCAGGCTGGCCGGCAAGCGGGTCGTCGTCATCGGCGGCGCCCGCGGCATCGGGGGCGAGATCGCCACCCGGTTCGCGGGCGAGGGCGCGCGGGTCAGCGTGCTCGACCGGCTGGTCGACTGCGGCTCCGAGCTCGCCGCCGCGATCGGCGCCGAGTTCCACGAGGTCGACCTCGTCGACCCGGCTTCTGCACAGCGCGTCACCGAGGCGGCGATCGGCAGTCTCGGGGGCGTGGATGTGCTGGTCAACAGCGCGGGCATCCTGCGCTTCTCGAAGCTCCTCGACGTCACCGTCGAGAGCTGGAACGAGATCTTCTCCGTGAACACCCGTGCCATGCTCACCACGATGCAGGCCTCGGCCCGCTCGATGATCGCGGCCGGGAACGGCGGCAAGATCATCAATATCGCCTCGATGGCGGCCAAGAAGGGCGGCGCGAACGAGGGCGCATACGCCGCGTCGAAGGCCGCGGTCGTGGCCCTCACCCGCGTCGCCGCCCTCGAGTGGGGCGAGCACGGCATCACCGCCAACTCGCTGTGCCCCGGCTACATCCTCACCGAGATGGGCGCCGACACCCGCACCGAGGCGGACATCGCAGCCTGGTCGGCGTACTCGCCGCTCGGCCGGCTCGGCAGCCCCGCGGATGTCGCGGGCGTCGCCCTCTTCCTCGCCACCCCCGACTCCGACTACCTCACCGGCCAGGCGATCAACGTCACCGGTGGGATGGTCATGCACTAGAAAGCACTGATGATGACCGATTCCCCCATCGACCTCCTCGAGGCAGAGCTCCGCGGGCTGCTCGGCGACCGCGGCGTCACGCGGGAGACCGCGGCGCTGGAGCGGGCATCCGTCGACGGCTCCCGCCTCTCCCCCGTGATCAGCGAGCAGCTGCCGCTCGGGCTCGCCGAGCTCGTGGCGTGGCCGACGACGGCGGAGCAGATCGCCGCCACGGTCGCCGCTGCGGTGCGCCACGGCATCCCGATCACGCCGCGCGGCAAGGGCACCGGCAACTACGGCCAGGCCATCCCGATGAGCGGCGGACTGGTGCTCGACACCTCACGCGCGCGCACCATCGTGGAGGTGGGCGACGGCTTCATCACGGCGGACGCCGGGGCATCCATGGCGGCGCTGGAGCAGGCCGCGAACAAGGAGGGCCAGCAGATCCTCATGTACCCGTCCACGGCCAACTCCACGGTCGGCGGCTTCCTCTCCGGCGGATCGGGCGGCACCGGCTCGATCAAGCACGGCAGCAACAGCGACGGCTTCGTGCTGGGCCTCGACGTGGTTCATGCTGTGGCGGATGCCACCCTCACCCACCTCGACGGCGAGGCCGCGCAGCCCTACGTGCACAACTACGGCACCGCGGGAATCATCGCGCGCGCCACCATCGCCCTGGAGCCCCTGCAGGAGTGGCGCGGTTTCTACGCCAGCTTCGACGACTTCGACCAGGCGCTCACCCTCATCCGCCCGTTCGCCGACCTCGAGCCGACCCCGCGGCTGGTCTCGGCCGACGGGCTCGTGCTGGCCAACGCGCTGCCGCGCGAGCCGGGCATCCCCGAGGGCCGCGCCAGCCTGCGCGCCATCCTCGACCTCGCCACCGTCGAGGAGGCGACCGCGCTGGTCGAGGCGGCCGGCGGTCGCGTCGAGGAGGTGCTCGAGGGCGCCCAGGCCACGATGAAGATCAGCATGATGTCGTACAACCACCCCATCGAGTGGCTGCAGAAGTCGTACCCGGACACCTACTTCCACGTGGAGGTCTCGGGCGACGGGCTCGTCGACCGGGTGCACGAGCTCGAGGCGGTGTACCCCGGCGGAATGCTTCACATCGAGTCGCAGCACGGCCGCCCGATCGGCATGCTCGCGGGCGTCTACTCCTCGGCCGAGGAGGTGTTCGCCGGGTTCGAGAAGATCACCGCGCTGGGCGTCGGCTTCCACAACCCGCACCAGTGGTTCGTCGACTTCCACCCGGACCGCACGCGGGAGCTCGCGGCATCCACCGACCCCGACGGCCTGCTCAACCCGGGCAAGCTGCTCGCCCCGACAGTCGACACCGGACGGAAGGTCTCATGAGCCGCGAACTCGTCAACCTCAGCGGGCCCGCGCTGGCCGCAACCCTCACCGAGGACTCGATCCTCGTGCTGCCGACCGGCGCGATCGAGCACCACGGGCCGCACCTGCCGCTCTCCACCGACTACCTCATGGCCGACACCATCGGGCGGGCGGTGGTGGATGCCGCGGCCGAGACCGGCCTCGACGCCTGGGTCATGCCGGGCCTCGCCTACACCAAGTCGGACGAACACCACTGGGCGCCCGGCACGATGTGGCTCAACGGCACCACGCTGCTCGAGACCGTCGTCGACATCGGCCGCTCGGTGGCGAACACCCCGGCGAAGACGCTCGTCTTCTACAACGGGCACGGCGGCAACATCGCGCTGCTGCAGGTGGCGCTGCGTGAGCTGCGGCGGCGCTTCGGCCTGCGTACCTTCCTCACGGGGTCGGGCATGCCGGCAGGCGACGGGGTGAACGGACCCGATGAGCTGGGATTCGGCATCCACGGCGGGCACAGCGAGACGTCGATGATCCTGCACCTCCGACCCGACCTGGTGGACCTGTCGCAGGCGGAGCGCTGGATCCCTGACCACATGGCGGACCTGGAGCTCATCAAGTTCAACGGGGGCGCGGTGCACTTCGGCTGGCTGAGCGACGACTTCGGCCCGGCCGGCGTGATCGGCGACGCCACCGGCGCCAGCGCGGAGTGGGGCAAAGTGCTCTTCGACCGCGCCGTGGCGAACGGCGTGCGGGCACTGACCGAGATCTCCCGCTTCCGGCACGAGCCCCCGGCCGTCTCGTGAGCGAGCCGACCGACCCCTGGGAGCTGGTGGCCGAGTGGCTGCCGGGCAACGACGATCCGGAGCGCCCGCAGCTCACCCTCTCGACCGTGACGCCGGCGGGAGAGGCGGATGCCCGCACCGTGCTGCTCAGCGAGTTCGATCCGGCGCTGGGCTTCTACTTCCACACCGACGCGCTGTCGCGCAAGGCGAGCAACATCGTCAACAACGGATCGGTGGCCCTCACCTTTCTCTGGCCCGGGTTCACGCGCCAGCTCGTGGTGCAGGGACGCGCAGAGGTGGCCGATCCGGCCGAGATCGGCGCCGCGTACCGCAAGCGGTCGCCCTACCTGCAGCAGCTCGCCTGGCTCAACACGTTCTCGTACGCGCAGCTGCCGATCGAGGAGCGCCGGGCGCGCTGGGCCGAATTCGCCGCCGAGCACGCCGACGGCTTCGACCAGCCGGACACGTGGATCGGGTTCCTCGTGCGCCCGACCCGCATGACCTTCTGGACCAGCAACCCGGATGCCGCGAGCCGCCGCACCGAGTACCGCGAGAGCTCGGGCGGCTGGACGATCGCGTACCTGCCCGGCTAGACCCTCACGAGCATCTTGCCCGTGTTCTCGCCGCGCATCAGGCCGCGGAACGCCTCGAGCGCGTTCTCGACCCCGTCCACCACGGTCTCGTCCCAGGCGAAGTCGCCGCTGGCGACCAGTGGCCCGATCCGGTCGACGAACTCGCCCACCAGGTGCTGGTAGTTCGTGATGGTGAAGCCCTGCAGCGTGAGCGACTTGGTCGTGAGCATGTAGAGGTTGCGGGGCGCGACCGGCGCCTCGGTGGCGTTGTACGACGCGATCGAGCCGCAGATGGCGGCGCGGCCGAAGTCGTTCATCGAGAAGATCGCGGCCTCCAGGTGGTCGCCGCCCACGGTGTCGAAGTAGACGTCGATGCCGTCGGGCGCGAGCGCCGCGAGCTGGCGCGAGACCCGGCCATCCTTGTAGTTGAAGGCGGCGTCGAAGCCGTACTTCGAGGTCAGCAGCTCGACCTTCTCCGGCGTGCCCGCGCTGCCGATCACGCGGGCAGCCCCGAGTTCGCGCGCGATCTGGCCGACCGCCGTGCCGACGGCACCCGCCGCACCGGACACGAACACCGTCTCGCCGGGCTTGAGCGCTGCGACCGCGGTCAGCCCCACCCACGCGGTGAGCCCGGGAACGCCGAGCGCCCCGAGGTACACGGATGCCGGCAGCCCCGGCAGCTCGCGCCGCACCGTGAAGTGGGCTCCCGAGCCCTGCGCCACGTCGCGCCAGCCGGCGTAGTGCTCGACCAGGTCGCCGACGTTGTGCTTCGGCGAGCGCGACTCGACCACCCGGCCGACGGCGCCGCCGAGCATCGGCTTGTCCAGCTCGAACGGCGGGATGTACGACTTCGCGTCGTTCATGCGCGCCCGCATGTAGGGGTCCACGGAGACGAACTCGTTGCGCACCCGCACCTCGCCCTCCCGCAGCGGTGGCAGCTCCACCTCGTCGAACGACACGTCCTCGTCGGCCACGTGCCCACTCGGCCTGCGTCGGAGGCTCCACTGGCGACTCGTGCCTGCTGAATATTCCTGTTCTGGCATGCGATCCCCTTCGATCGGCTGCGGTGTGCTGGCGAGCATAATCGCATCGACCGCGACGCCGCTGGGCGTGAGCCGGTCGCGCCGCTCCAGGCGCGAAATCTCCAGTCCGGATGCCGCCTCCCGCAGCACCTCGAGGTCCCACAGCACCGCGGGCTCCCGCGGGCCGCCCACCGTGTTCGTGGAGTCGTGCCCCACCATCGCGAGCACGCCGCCGGGCGCGAGCGCCGCGACGGCGCGCCCGATCGCGGCCCTCAGCTCCGCGGCGGGCAGCTGCAGGTAGGCGATGAGCACGAGGTCGACGGGCTCGCGGGTGCGCCACAGCGTGGCATCCGCCTTCTGCCACTGCACCTCGAGGCCGAGCTCCTCGGCGCGGCCCGCGCCGATCGAGAGGCCGACGGCGGCGAAGTCAACGGCGGTGACCCGCCAGCCGCGCTGGGCGAGCCAGAGGGCGTTGCGGCCCTCGCCCGCCGCCAGGTCGACCGCGGTTCCGGGCTCGAGATCGGCGAGCGCCTCGGCCACCCACTCGTTCGGCGCGAGCGACCAGACGCTCTCGCGGTTCTCCGCGGCCTCGCGGTATCGGTCGTTCCACTCGTCGGCGTCCATGACCCCATTCTCGCGTGGCGGCGCCCCCGGCGCACCGCGCGCCCCCTACGCTGGGAGCTGCCCGAAGCATCGATTCTGCGCCGCCGCTCCACCCCCGGAACTCCCCCGGAGCGTCGGCCGCACACCCGGAGAAGCGATCCATGAGAAGTACCCTGCCCACGTCTGCGCGCGCCCGCGCCGGAATCGTCGCCCTGGCGCTCGGCGTCGGCCTGGTCGGCTGGGGGGCGTCCGCGGCATCCGCGGCCCCGATCGACGGCGCGATCACCGGCATCGCCGCCTCGCCGATCACCGTCGGGTACGGCGGCAACGTGCGCATGACGATCGACTTCTGCGTGCCGGACGGCACCCTCGAGGGCGACACGTTCACCTCGACCATCCCGCCGCAGCTGGTCGGAGAGAACGCGCCGGCCGGTTTCGACCTGAAGGATGCCGGCGGCAACCTCGTCGCCACCGCGGCCAAGTCCGGCGCGGCCCCCAGCTTCGTCTACACGTTCACGATGAGCAGCTACGCGCAGGCGCACAACAACGTGTGCGGCTCGGCGTTCTACGAGACGGCGATCCTCGGATCGCTCGCCGGCACCGACATCCCGCTCACCTCGGTCACGAACGACGGCACGCCCTTCACCACGACGGTGCATGAGGCCGCCGCGCCGCCGGTCGACAGCGCCAACCCGCGCAAGGTCGGCTCGTTCCCCGCCGGGGTCGGGCAGTGCACCACGACCACGGTCGACTGCATCCTGTGGTCGGTGCAGAGCCCGGTCGGTCCGCTCGCCTCGGGCACGCTCACCGACACGCTCGACGCGGGCCAGTCCTTCGACTGCGCGTCGGCGGCCGCCGTGATCGGCGCACCCGCCGGGAACTTCCCGTACATCTCGGGCACCACGGCCTACGCCGGCGGCTCGCTCGTCTCGTGCGGCGGCACGGGCTTCGTCTACAGCTTCGGGGCCGTGCCGGCGGGTCAGATCGTGCAGATCTCATTGCTGGTCAACGCCTCCGCGGCCGATCCGGACGGCGACCACGTCTACAGCAACAGCGTGCACTCGAGCGTGGTCGGCGCGGACGGCGTCACGCGGCCGGGCGACGCCACGGCATCCATCCGCTCGGCGACCGCGGGCGGCAACGGCGCGGGCGACGGGCTCTCGATCGTCAAGTACCTCACCGCGCAGGGGCCGATCGCGGGCGACTATGACGCCGCACCCGGCTTCGAACACGCGGCCGGCACCCCGGTGCCGATCAGCCTCACCGTCGCCAACACGGGCACCACGGCGCTGCGCAACGTGGCCGTGACGGATGCCACGGCCAGCGGTCCCGCCCTCACCGGCCTCAGTTGCGCCTTCCCCGACGGCACCTCCGGCACGATCTGGAGCGGGCCTTTCGCGGCCGGCGCCAGCTTCCCGTGCACGGGCACGATCCCGGCCTCCGCCGCGGGCGTGCAGGAGGCCGACACCGCCACCGTGACGGCGATCGGCAACGGCACGCCCACGGCATCCGACGCCTTCGCCTCCCACACGGCGGCCGCGCCGGCACCGGTGTCGGTCGGCGACTACGTCTGGATCGACGCCGACCACGACGGCGTACAGGAGCCCGGCGAGGTGGGCGTCGCGGGCGTGACGCTCACGCTCACGGACCCCGCCGGCAACCCGGTGACGGACATCAACGGTGCCGCGGTCGGGCCCACGATCACGGATGCCTCGGGGCACTACCTCTTCGGCGACCTCCCGCCCGGCACCTACACCGTGCACATCGACTACTCCACGGCCCCGGCCGACCTCATCCCGACCGTCGACGGCGTCGTCGACCGCGCCACCGACTCGTCGCTCGGCTCTGCAACGAGCCTCGCCCTCGCGGCCGGCGGGCAGGACCTGACGCTCGACTTCGGGCTGTGGTCGAGCTCGCTGCCTACCCTGCCGTTCTTCGGCGACGACACGCCTGCCGCGGCATCCGGCGGCCTCGCCTTCACGGGTGGCGGCGTGAGCTGGCCGCTGCTGGTCGGCGGCGGCGGCTTGCTCTTCCTGGGCCTCGGCCTGACCCTCCTGGTGCGTCGCTCCCGAGCCTGACCGCTCTCCCAAAACGCAGGAGATTCTCTTCGCGAGCGCGGAAAAGGCGTCATCCCTCGACGGATGACGCGAATCTCCTGCGTTTTGTGACGGGCTAGGCGGCGAGGCGCTGGGCGATGAGCGCGAGCGCCTCCGCGAACCAGGGCTCGCGGCCCGGCGAGGTGCCGCCCGAGAGGTTCACGCCGCGCACGCCATCGATCGCGAGCATCGCCTGCGAGAGCGCGACCGCCTCGGCGATGCCCTGCTCGAACGGGTCGCGCGCCACGAGGATCCGCTCCAGATAGCCCTCCGGCAGCACCAGCGTGGTGAAGCTGGCGAGCAGCTCGGCGCTCTCGATGTCCACCACGACGGGCACGCACGGGATGAACGCCATCGACGCCCCGAGCTGCTGCGTGCGGTCGACGAACTCTGCGACCGGTGCCGCGCCGCCCGCGTGGTTGACGAAGCAGACCTCGGCGCCGGCCCGCGCCTTCTGCAGCAGCCGGTCCGGGCGGCGGTCGACGGGCGGCGTCGCCGGCGCCTCGGCGACCGAGACGAGGTGCCCGGCCGACCGGGCGAGGGATGCCGCCTCCGTCGAGTCGAGGTCGAACACCGGCAGCGCGTCCGGCCGGTCACCGATGAGGGTGTGGTCGCCGGTCACGCAGTGCACGCCCGCGACGCCGGCGTGGGCGAGGGCCGCGAGCTCCCCCTCGATCGCGACCCGGTTGCGGTCGCGGCAGTTGAGGCCGGTCCACACGTCGAGCCCGGCGCGCCGGATCAGCGCCGCGCGGTACGCGGGCGGGAACTGCACGCGCGCGTTTCCCGCGTCTCCTGCCAGCACGGCATCCACCGTTCCGGCGAGGATGCCGCCGCACTCCTCGATCGAGGCCGCGTCGAGCGCCCGCGCCGGGAAGTCGGCCACCACGATCGGCCTGGATGCCATGAGCTCCCGCATTGCGGAGGCCGGCGGGTTCAGCGGCTCCGGCCCCTCCCACCGCACGGTCGGCAGGTCGAGGAACACGCAGCGATGCGGCGACACCTCGCAGTTGCCGTCGAACCCGACGCCGCCGCACGGGCCGAAGTCCATGCGTTTCGGGCACTCGAACAGGGTCTCCATGGTGCGGCAACGCTATCCCCGCCGTGTTGCCGCCCTGTTGCGGTCGTGTTGCCGAAAATGCAGGAGATTCTCGCCGAGACGCGCAGGAACGACCCGATCGGATGCCGCGCGCGAAGAATCTCCTGCGTTTTGTGACGGCGGGTCAGAGGGGCGGGAACTGGGCCGTGGCCCGCGCGAGCGTCAGTGTGTAGCGCTGGATGGGGGCGCCGCCGAGGGGGTGCGGGCGCGGGTCTCCCGCGGGGTGGAAGCCGAAGGACTCGTAGAGCGCGACGGCCGGCGCGTTGCCGACCCGGACATCCAGCAGCAGCCGCTCGAGTCCCGCGTTCGTCGCCGCCACGATCGCGTCGGCCAGCAGCGCGTGCCCGATGCCGCGCCGAGCGCGCTCGGGCGAGACGGCCAGGAGCTTGAGCACGCCGTCGGCGCCCGTGAGCGCGAAGCCCGAAGGATGCCGCGGCTCCCCCGCCACCGCGAACCGCAGCCGCGGCCCCTCGAAGTACGACCGCGCGCGCTCGGCCGTGCCCTCGGGAGCCTGCGAACCGTCCCGCGCGG
>JAODAU010000002.1 GCA_025463615.1 Microbacteriaceae bacterium
CGGAACCCGAAATGCCGCCGACGGCGCCGTCGGGGCTGAGCCGATCCTGCACCTCGCCGCTCGACTCGAGGACTGGGTGCACGAGCGGCGGGAGCGTCGAGCGCGCCGTCGCGGCTACACGCCCACCGTCATCCCGTACACCTGCTACGGCGCGGACGGCTGGGTGCGTGTGCTCTGCCGCGTGCTGCTCACGCGCCCCTCGGTCGTCGGCGACTCGGTGGTGCGGTACAAGAAGATCCGCGGCTGGCGCAGCTTCACGAGCGTGCCTGTCAACGACATCGCGGTCACGATCCGCATCGGCGACGCCGAGCACCGGGTCTTCGCCGACCGCGGTGGTGTCGTCGACCACGTGGTCGAGGTGGCGCTCGAGCCGGGCTGGCACGAGCTGACGGTCGGCACCGACGAGTCCGAGACCGTCTCCGCCCCCGTCTTCATCGTCGACCCGAACGCCTCGGTCGGCATCATCTCCGACGTGGATGACACGGTCATGGTCACCGCGCTGCCCCGCCCCCTCCTCGCCGCCTGGAACACCTTCGTGCTCGACGAGCACGCCCGGCGACCCGTGCCGGGGATGGCGGTGCTCTACGAGCGGCTCGCGCGGTCGCATCCGGGCACCCCCGTCATCTACCTCTCGACGGGGGCGTGGAACGTCGCGCCGACCCTCACCCGGTTCCTCTCGCGCAACCTCTACCCGCCGGGGCCGCTGCTGCTCACCGACTGGGGGCCGACGCACGACCGGTGGTTCCGCAGCGGGCGCCAGCACAAGACGGAGAGCCTGCGCCGTCTCGCGGCGGAGTTCCCCGGCATCCGCTGGCTGCTCGTCGGCGACGACGGCCAGCACGACGAGGAGCTCTACGGCGAGTTCGTGCGCGAGCACCCGGAGAACGTCGAGGCGGTGGCGATCCGCCAGCTGTCGAACAGCGAGGCGGTGCTCGCCGGCGGCCGCAGCAAGGCCGAGCAGCACAGCAACGGTTCGGTGCGCTGGGTCTACGCGCCCGACGGCGCCGGGCTGGCCGAGCAGCTGCTCGACGAGGTGCAGCCCTAGCGCGCTCCCCCGCGCGGGCTCGGCGCGATCGGCCGGAAGTCCGCCGCCACGGCGTCGGCGTGCAGGCGGTCCAGGCCCGCGGATGCCGCGAACTCCGGCCATGACGCCAGCGCCGCGTTCACCTCGGTGAAGATCGCGCTGATCCCGGGCACGTCGAATCGCTCGCCCACCGCAACCAGGTCGGCGCGGGTGATGTCCGAGAACTTCCCGTCCACGGCCATGAGGTGCTGGCGCAGCCAGCGGTTGTCCGGGTTGTACGCGTGGGTCACGTCGTAGGCCGGGGCCAGGCTCCACGCCCCCGCGGGCGACATGAGGAACGCGACGTTCTTGGTGTGGTCGTCGCAGTTCGCGGCGGCCACGTTGAACACCATCCGGCGGAACGCCTGCTCGATGCCCCCGGGCGCGAGCGTGCGCACCCGCTCGAAGTACTGGGCGTAGTCGTTCGCGCCGATCGCGTTGAAGTCGAGGCCGTCGGTGGCGCAGAGGCTCTGCAGGTGCAGTCGCGTGCCGTCCGGCATCCGGTCGAAGCGGCGGGTAAGGAAGTGCGCGCGGCCGTTCTCCTGCAGCAGGCGCGTCGGCGACATCTGGATGCCGGCCGCCCGCACCATGAGCGAGTAGGCGTACTCGACCCGGCCGTACTCGCGGCCAGGCCCGAGCTGGCTGTCGACCCCGACCCCGTCGAACTTGATGAGCCACGGCTCGAAGCCGGCGGCCGGCGCCAGGTGGCCGGAGCGGATCTCATCGGTCGCCGGGTCGATGTTGACGATCGCCTTCGCCCGGGCACCGCCCGCGCTGGTGCCGACGTCGATGATGCGGCGCAGCGCGGCCTGCGACTCGCTCTCGGTGGCGAGCGTGCCCTCGACGGCCCTGCGCGCGGAGACGACCAGGTCGCTGAGGTCGAGCGCGGTCGGGGGCGGCAGGTCGGGCTCGCGCTCGGGCACGAACTCGAGGGCGCCCATGCCGCGGGAGCCGAGGTAGGCGAGCCGGTCGAGCGCCGTGACGCTCTCGCGCGGGATGCCGTTGCGCGCCATCCACGCGTCGACCAGGGTGTTGCCGAAGCGGTCGGGCAGCGCGTCGGCGAGCATCGGCGGCAGGCCCTGGTAGGTGTCCTCGTTGAGGCCGGGGAAGCTGAACACGGTGCGGCCGAGCGGCATGAGCGCGGGGGCGAGCTGGATGCCGCCGCGCACCCACCCCGGGTCGTACTCGAACGCGTACGCGCCGCGGCGAGCGCCGGGGGCGACCGCGCCGACCGTCTCGCCCCAGGCGCGCACCTCGACGAGGTCGACGGGCCGGTAGGTCGCCATCAGCGGCCCGTCCTGCGCACGCGCTGCGGTCGCGGGGCCTGGCTGCGGCTCTGGCGCAGCAGCTCGATGGGGCTCGGACCGGCGGGATGCGGGTCGAACTCCTCGAGCCACGCCGTGCGGTCGAGCACTCGCGCGATCGCGACGAGGGTCTTCAGCGTGGAGCCGGATCCCTGTTCCAGGTTGCGCACGGAGGTCTCGCTCACGTTGGCGCGGCGCGCGAGCTCGGCCTGCGTGAGGCCCGCGGTGATGCGGGTCGCACGGACCTGTGACCCGATCCGCTGCTCCCAGTCCTGCGGTGTTGCATCCATAAGCACCATTATTCCACCGGTTAGCGCTAAAAACTAGCCTAAACTGTGGAATATTGCTGGTTAGAGCCGCAGTTTAAGGGTCACCGCCACGCGGCGGGGCCGGCCGATCCCGCGCGATAGCTGTCGATCGGCACCGCGTCCTTGCGCCACGCGGCCAGGATCGGGCCGACGATGCGCCAGCACTCCTCCACGGCATCGGCCCGCACCGAGAGCGTCGTGTCGCCCGAGAGGATGCCGTACAGCACCTCGCCGTACGGACCCATCTCCCCCGGGGCGAACTCGGTGCCCAGCGTCACCCGGTCGAGCGTGAACGGGCTGCCCTCGCCGTTGATGTTGAGGTCGAGGTCGATCGAGTCCGGGTTGAGGCCGATCCGCAGGGTCGCCGGGCCCGGGTTGCCGCTGAAGCCGTAGGGCCGGTGCGGCACGTCCTTGAGCGTGATGAGGATCTCCTGGCGCTTGTCGGCCAGGGCTTTCCCCGAGCGCAGGTGGAACGGAACGCCCGCCCACCGCCAGTTCTCGATGCCGATCGTGACCTCGGCGAGCGTCTCCGTCTCGTGCGACGGGTCGACACCCTGCTCCTTCACGTAGGCGGGCAGCTTGCGACCGGCGATCGTGCCCGCCGTGTAGCGAGCGCGGCGACCGGCGGCGACCGGGTCGCCCTTCCAGGCGTGCGAGGCCCGCAGCACCTGGGCCATCGACCCGCGCAGGTCGTCGGCGTCGATGCTCGACGGCGGCTCCATCGCCACGATCGCCATCACCAGCAGCAGGTGGCTCTGGATCATGTCGATGAGCGCGCCGGCCTTGTCGTAGTAGCCGGCGCGGCCCTCGAGGGCCAGCATCTCGTCGAAGACGATGTCGACCCGCTCGATGTGCTGCGCACCCCAGACCTGCTCGAAGATGCGGTTCGCGAAGCGCAGGCCCAGCAGGTTGAGCACCGTCGACTTGCCGAGGAAGTGGTCGATGCGATGGATCTGCTTCTCCGGCACGAGCTTGGCGAGCTGGCGGTTGAGCGCCTCGGCGCTGCGCAGGTCGGTGCCGAAGGGCTTCTCGAGCCCCAGGACGGTGCCCTTCGGCAGCTCGATCTTCTCCATCGCGGCGACGGCACCGATCGTCACGTGCGGCGGCAGCGCGAAGTAGAACGCCGGCACACCGGTCACGTCGTCGAGCACACGGGTGAGGTCGGCCGGGCTGGTGACATCCGCCTGGATGTAGCGCGACTTGGCGGCGACCGCCGTCGCGCGGGCGCTGGATGCCCCGCCCGCCTTGAACGACTCGCGCACGAGCTTGCGCCACGCACCGTCGGTCATCGGGTCGAATCCGACGCCGAGAAGACTGACGTCGTAGCCGCGCTTGTTGCCGAGAAGCTGACCCAACCCGGGCAAGAGCAGCCGCTTGGTGAGATCACCTCCGGCACCGAGGATGACGAGTGTGCCGATGTGATCTCCCATGCCGCTCAGGTTACCCCGGCTCGCCAATGCAAAGATGTGACCATGGCGCTGCGCATCGAGGACTACGCGATGATCGGGGACTGCCATACGGCCGCCCTCGTCGGCCGGGACGGAAGCATCGACTGGCTCTGCCTGCCGCGCTTCGATTCCGCCTCCACCTTCGGCGCCCTGCTGGGCAACGAGGACCACGGCCGCTGGCTGCTCGCCCCCGACGGCGACGTGATCGAGACGAGCCGCCGCTACGTGGATGACACGTTCACCCTCGCCACCCGCTGGGTGACCAGCTCGGGCGAGGTCGAGGTGCTCGACCTCATGCCCTACGGCGACCGGCGCGCCGACGTGATCAGGAGGGTGCGCGGCATCCGTGGGCACGTCGACATGGTCGAGGAGCTGCGCGTGCGGTTCGGCTACGCCGCGGCGCTGCCCTGGATGCGGCAGATGCCGGACCGCCACGGGCCGGCGCTGGTCGCCGTCGCCGGGCCGGACGCGGTCATCCGCCGCGGGCCGGAGATGAAGCCGGAAGATCACCGGCACATCGCGCGCTACACCGTGCGCGAGGGCGAGACGGTCGACCTGACGCTCACCTGGTACCGGGCCCACCACGACGCACCGACGCCGCTCGACGTGGGGCGGCGCATCCGCTCGACCCAGAAGTGGTGGCAGGACTGGGCGGCCGGCTCGGATGTCCCCGAGCTCTACCACGACCAGGTACATCGTTCGCTGCTCGTGCTGCGCGCGCTGACCCATGAGGACACCGGGGGCATCGTCGCCGCGGCGACCACCAGCCTGCCCGAGCAGTTCGGCGGATCGCGCAACTGGGACTACCGCTACGTCTGGCTGCGTGACGCCTCCTTCACCCTCGGCGTGCTGCTGACCCACGGCTACGCGGAGGAGGCGAGCGCCTGGCGCAACTGGCTGCTCCGCGCCATTGCGGGCGACCCGGCCGAGGTGCAGATCATGTACGGGCTCTCGGGCGAGCGTCGCCTCACCGAGTGGGAGCTCACCAGCCTGCCCGGCTACCACGGCGCCTCCCCGGTCCGTGTCGGCAACGACGCCTGGCGCCAGTACCAGGGCGACATCTTCGGCGAGGTGATGATCGCCCTGCGCAACGCGCGCGACCGCGGCGTCGTCGAGAACGAGTTCTCCTGGCCGCTCCAGCGCGCCCTCATGACATTCGTGCAGCAGAACTGGTCCCGACCCGACAACGGCATCTGGGAGATCCGCGGCGAGAAGCAGCACTTCACCCACTCCCGCGCCATGATCTGGGCGGCGCTCGACAGCGCCATCAGCGGCGTACGCGACCACGGACTCGACGGGCCGGTCGAGGAGTGGGAGCGGCTGCGCGGCGAGATCCGCGAGGAGATCGACTCGCGCGGCTGGGACCCCGTGCGCAACACCTACGTGCAGCACTACGGCAGCACGGAGGTCGACGCGTCGCTGCTGCTGCTCTCGCAGAACGGGTTCATCGACGCCAACGACCCGCGGATGCTCGGCACCGTCGCCGCGATCGAACACGACCTCATGGACGACGGCCTCGTGCTGCGCTACCGCACCGAGAGCGGCATCGACGGGTTGCCGGGGGGCGAGCATCCGTTCCTCGCGTGCTCGTTCTGGCTCGTGGAGCAGTACGCGCGCAGCGGCCGGCTCAGCGACGCCCGGGCGCTCATGGATCGGCTGGTCGGGCTCTGCAACGACGTCGGCCTGCTGAGCGAGGAGTACGCCATCCACGCCCGGCGCCAAGCGGGGAACGTGCCGCAGGCCTTCTCGCACCTCGCCCTCGTGCGCGCCGCGGATGCCGTGGCCGCCGCGGTCGACCGTGCCGCAACGATCAGGGACTAGCTCTCCGGCACACGCCCGTCGCCAGGTGCGGCCGCTCATGCCGCCGCCTTCAGTTCCGCGCGTCCGCCGCGCCGCGGCCGTCGTGTCGGGTCTACCCACGGCGGCGGGATGAGGTACGGCACGCCCTCGTTGACCTCGATCTCCCACCCGTCATCATGCACCCGGTGATGGTGGAACGAGCACAGCATCACCCCGTTCGACAGATCCGTTTGTCCGCCGTGTGACCACCACTGGATGTGATGCGCCTCCGCAAACACCGGCGGGCTCGTACACCCCGCGAACGCGCACCCGTCGTCGCGTTCGATCAGGGCCAGCCGTTGCGCGCGGGTGAACAGCCGTTGCCCGCGCCCCACATCCAACACCTCACCCGGACCGCCCAGCACCATCGGGATCAGCTCCGCATCGGCGGCGAGTTTGCGGGCGGTGGCGATTGAGATCGGTTCGGCGACACCGTCGATCGACGCGGTACCGGTCCCGCAACGCAGGTCATCGAGGGTGAGGCGCACGACCATCGACACCGTCGGGCGATCCCCACCCGTCTTGGAACACGACGCCGCATGCCGGAACACCTGCTCTGCCGCATCCGCCCGCCGCTGCTCCAGCGTCCGATCATCCGCAACATCCGTCTCCCGCGCGGCGCGCAACTCAGCACCGACGATCGCGTTCAGGTTCGCCTGCACCAGACCGGCGGTCTCGGGTGCCATCACCCACTCCAGCCGGATCATCCCGTCCGAGTCGGGGATGAACCGCAGCGACCGCCGTGCCTTCTGTCGCACATCCCGGGGTTCGGATGCGTCCTGATCCAACACCTCCCGGGCGTGCCGGGCCACGTTCTGCAGCTCCGCAACCGTGAACTCCGCCGCCCGGGACACCAAGAGCTCTTCCGCTTCCCGCCGAGCCTCGGTCGAGCAGCGTACCGACGCGGTTTCCAGCTCTCGCACGATCACCCCCGCCGCCGCGATCCCGAGCGTGCCGGACGCAATCCCGTCCGCGACGAACTCGAACCGAGCCGGCAACGGCGACCCATCCAACGCCTGCCGCGCCCGCGTCGCGAGCCCAACCTCACAAAACCGACGCGCTTCACCCACACTCATCTGCCACACCTCCGCGAGCATGAACGCCGCACGACGAAAGCCGGCCCGCCGCGCAATCCCAGCCTCGCCCAGCGACCGCTCGGACAACGCCGCCAACTCCGCCGCCAACACCACACGCCGCGCGTCGAGCGCGCGCTGCTCAGCGGCAACAGCCGTGAGTTCTGCGAGGAGGGTTGTTGTGGTCACGTAATCATCTTCGGATGGACCACCGACATTCCAACGAATCGCGGGCCCGCCCCAATCGGGCATCCAGAACTGCTCAGCAGTGCCGCGCCGGACGCTTCCGTTCAGGGGCGCCCGCATAGATTCATCCCTGCTCTCCGACCGATCGTGTCCAAAAGCGTTGGAACTACCCCCGCAGATACTCCGCGAAGAACCCGTCGATGCGCGCCCACGCGTCCCGCGACTCCTCCGGTTTCGGACCGAGCCCTAAGAAGCGCGTCAGCAGCAGGCGCGCGACCAGCGGTCCGCTGTCAGCATCGTTGAGGAAGGCGTGCCCGGCGTTCGGGTACTCCTTGACGTCGTGCGGCACGCCCAGCCGGGTCAACGACGCGTCGAGCTTGGCGGCCGCGTTCTTGAGCGAGTGGTCCCTGCCGCCGTAGCTCCCCACGATCGGGCAGGCGCCGGCCAGCGTGGCATCCAGGTCCTTCGGCAGGATGCCGTAGTTGGCCGACGAGACGTCGAACCCGCGCGTCGCCGCGCCCAGCGCGAAACCGCCGCCCATGCAGAAGCCGAGCACGCCGATGGCGCCGGTGCAGTCATCCCGGGCCGCGAGCATCCGCCTCGCCGACTCGATGTCGGCCCAGGCCCGGCCCTCGCCGCTCGCCAGCGACCGGAAGGTGGCCGTCAGGCAGCGCCTGGGTCCGCCGGCCGTGAAGAGGTCCGGCATCAGCACGACGTACCCGGCAGCGGCCATGCGCTGCACCTGGCGGCGCATCACGTCGTTGACGCCGTACGCCTCGTGCACGATCACGACACCGGGCCACGGGCCCTCGCCCTCGGGTGTGCAGAGCACCCCGACAAGGCCGGGGCTCCCGCCCC
>JAODAU010000010.1 GCA_025463615.1 Microbacteriaceae bacterium
CGACCGGCCACTCCCTCACCGCGAAGGACATCGCGGGCGAGGCGCTCTACCTGGCCGGGGGTGGGCGTGCGCTGCTGCTGCAGATAGCCCATCCGGCCGTCGGGCGCGGAGTCGTGGAGCACAGCGACTTCGCCAACAGGATGCTGGACCGTCTGCACGCGACGATGACCTACGTCTACGCCTCGGTCTACGCGACTCCCGAAGAGTTCGCGGTGGTGCGGCGCTCCGTCAACCGAGCGCATGCACCGGTTCGCGCCGAAGCGAGAGACGGGCAGCCCGCATACAACGCTTACGATCCCGAGCTGCAGCTGTGGGTCGCCGCCACCCTCTACGAGACCATGATCGGCCTCTACGACCGAGTGTTCGGACCACTCGCACCCGACGACGCCGAGCGCCTGTACCGGGAGTTCACCGTGATCGGTTCGGCACTCCAGGTCCCCGTCGAGTCGTGGCCCGCCGACCGGGCGGCGTTCGTCCTGTACTGGGACGAGATGGTCACAACGCTTCGCCCGACCGACGACACACGAGCGGTGGCGCGGCAGATTCTCTACCCGCGTGCGATCCCACTGTGGATGAGGATGCTGTTCCCCGGGGCGCGGCTGGTCACAGCCGGCCTCCTTCCGGAGCAGGTCCGGCGCGACTTCGGCCTCACCTGGACGGAACGAACAGGGCGCAGCTTCGACAGGTGGATGCGCTGGGCGGCGGCGGTCTATCCGCGCATCCCCGCATCCTGGCGCCACCGCCCCAAGGAGGCCTACCTCAACCGGCTGCGCAGGCAGGTCGCGGCGGGCACGGGAGCGGCGGGGCCGGGAGCGGCGGGGCTGGGACCGGCGGGGCCGGGAGCGGGCACTACTGCGGACACGGGAGCCAACACGGCGGCCGACCCCGCGGCGGGCACGGACTACTAGCCGAGCCCCTTCGTCCGCTCCAGACCGCGCGCGGCAAGAACGAGCACGATGCCGACCGCCGCACCGAGGGCCGTCTCGAGCACACGGTCGACCGCGAGCTCGCTGAGCGGAACCGGGCTCACGAGGTGAGACACCGACAGGGCCATCGGGGTGATGAACACCAGCGCCGACCCGTAGTGACGCCCGACCAGGATCTCCGCCAACACCTGGCAGACGACGATGACCAGAATGACCACGATCGGCGGTGGCGACCAGAAGAGCACGAGCACGGTCACCCCGACTCCGACGATCGTGCCGGCGATCCGGTGCAGCGATCGGGAGATCGAATGCGCCGCACGCGGCGGTGGGATCACGGCTACCAGGCTCACCACAGCCCAGTACGCGTGACCGAAGCCGAACGACAACGCGATGCCGCCGACGATCAGCACGCCCAACACGCTCTGGAGGACGGTGAGCCAGACTCGGGGGTCCCTGACAGCAGCGAGGTCCATGCGCGGCCGGCGCTCCAGTCGCTTGAAGAGCACCGACCTGAGTCGTCCCCCAGCCGCGCTCCCTCGCGCGTACGCAGATGGGCGCATCGCCCACCCCGACATCGTGAGCAGCCAAGAGAACACCGCCGTCACGAGCGCGAGGCCCTGCCGCAGCGGCACCTCGTCGACCGGCGTGGGAACGGCCGCGCAAACCAAAAGCGCGAACACGAAGAACAACGGCTGAGCGGGGATGAGCTGGAAAGTAGCAGCGAGCAGTATTCCGCCCGCGACGACCAGCACCAGAAGCGGAACGAGGACCCAGAGCGGCTCGCCGAGAACGGCGACGAGAATTCCGAGCCCGATGCTGGCCAGCAGCGCGATACCTGCGACCGAGACGCTGCGGAGTCGGGTGCGGTACGGCTCGTACCGCCCGTACAGCGCGGTGAATGCCCCGAATGACGCCTACGCCGCAAGGTCGAGCCGGCCGACCGCCAACAGCACGAGCAGCGGAACGGCGACGGCGAGCGCCGCACGTACGCCCACTTCGACGCTCAGACGAGCGCGGCCGGCCGCTCGCGCCGGACCGGCGTCCCGCGAGGCGGGGACCGCCGCCATCACAGCTTTTCGATGGGGGCGATCTTGATGAGCAGTTTCTTCGCGCCCACCTTCTCGAACTGCACGTGCGCGACACGCTTGGCGCCTTCGCCCGTCACGGTGGTCACCCGGCCGTCACCGAAGTCGGTGTGCCGGATGCGGTCCCCGGCCACCAGCTCCAGGTCGCCGTTGTCACGCACCTGCCCCGTCACCCGGTTCGGCCACTCGGTTTTGGGCTTGCTGGCGAATCCGCTCGACGACATGCTCTCGTTCCAGCGCGATCCAGAACCGCCCGACCCCGAATCGCCCGACCCAGAACCTAGCCCCGGCCGCCGTGCGTTGAGCGCCCTCGACTGGCTTCCGCCGCGGCTGTTCGCCATGCCCGGCGACTGCTTCCAGTCGATCAGGTCGGCCGGAATCTCCTGCAGGTACCGGCTCGGCATGGCGACAGCGGTCTCGCCGAACTGCGCTCGGGTCATAGCGAGGGAGAGGAAGAGCCGCTTCTTGGCACGTGTGATGCCGACGTAGAACAGCCGTCGCTCCTCCGCCGGGCCGCCGGGCTCAGTGGCCGACATGCGGTGCGGTAGCAGATCCTCTTCGATGCCTGTCAGGAAGACGGCGTCGTACTCGAGGCCCTTGGCTGTGTGGAGCGTCATCAGCG
This sequence comes from Microbacteriaceae bacterium, assembly GCA_025463615.1. The sequence goes on from JAODAU010000010.1 coordinate 2,634, forward strand.
AGACGGTTCCGCTGGAATCGTCGATCTCATCCGCGGCCGCGACGAGCGACACCTCGGTAAGAAAGTCGATCAGTCCGCCGTCCGGGTTGTTTCGCGCGAACGCGCGGGTCACGGCGACGAGTTCGTCGACGTTCTCGGCGCGTGCCTCATCCTGAGGATCGCGGCTGTTGCGCAGAACGTCGAGATACGTGCTCTTGTCGAGCAGGTAGGTGAGCACGTCGGCCACCGGGGAAGCGCCGGCCGGGTTGGCGGGGTCCACCATCGCACCCGCCTCGT
>JAODAU010000014.1 GCA_025463615.1 Microbacteriaceae bacterium
ACAGCTCGGGGTAGCCCGCGTCGAGCTCGTCGGTGAGCCCGCGGAGCTCCGCGAGCTGGATCGCCACGAGCACGCTGTCGATCGCACCGCGCACGCTGGAGCCCTGGCGGATGTCCTCGTGGTCGCGAGTCGCACGGGTGACGGCCACGGCATCCCGCACCATCTGGTCCTGCAGCGCGCCCTCCGCGTGCGTGCGCAGCGTGACGATGCTCTCCTCCGACGGCGCGTCCTGGTAGTCCACGGCGAGCCGGTTGAGGCGGTCCGTGACGCTGGTGGAGAGCCGCGTGGTGCCCACATTGTCGTAGGGGTTCATCGAGGCGATGACCCGGAAGGTAGGCTGCGCCTGGATGACGCCCACCCGCGGCACCGAGATCGAGCGGTCGGCCATCGCGGTGAGCAGGGTGTTGAGCGTGTCCTCGGGCGCCCGGTTGAACTCCTCGATGTAGAGGAAGCCGCCCTCCTGCATCGCCTCGATCAGGGGCCCGGCGACGAAGTTCTCGGAGTTGTAGTCCTCCTTGAGCACGCGCGCCGGGTTGTGGTGGCCGACCAGCTTCGCCGGGGTCAGGTCGGCGTTGCCCTCGACGAAGAGCAGCGGGATTCCCCACTCGTCGGTGATCGCCTTGAGCATCGTGGTCTTGCTGGTGCCCGGCGGACCCTCCAGGATGATGTCCCGACCGGCGGCCACCGCCGCGAGCGTCAGCTCGAGCTCACGCTCGCGCCCCACCAGGTGGGCGGCGACCCGCCTGCGGGTGTCTGCGATGTCGATGTTCGCCAAGGGTTCTCCTGTCGTCGCGTTGTGGGTTCTGAAGGGTCCGCGGGGTTACTTGAGCAGCCAGCCGGCGTCGACCGGCAGGGTGACGCCCGTGACGTATCGCGCCTCGTCGGAGGCGAGGAACAGCAGCGCGTTCGAGATGTCCACCGGCTCGACCCACGGGATGGGCATCGCGTTCATGGCGGTGAAGCGCGGCTCGATGTTCTCCAGCGTCTGCTCGCTCGTCGGAAGGTCGGGCGCGAACAGGGCGTAGGTCGCCGCGTTCTTGATCATGTCGGTGTTCACCGTGGTCGGATTCAGCGTGTTCACCCGGATGTAGTGCGGCGCGAGCTCGAGCGCGAGGGTGCGCATGAGCCCCACCACGCCGTGCTTCGCCGACACGTAGTGCCCGATGTTGGCCATGCCCTTGAGCCCGGCGTCGGAGCTGGTGAGGATCATGGATCCGCCGCCCGCCGCCTTGAGGTGCGGGATCGTGGCCTTCGCCACGTGCCACACCCCGCCGAGGTTCACGTCGAGCATGTCCTGCCAGTGCTGCTCGTCGAGCTCGTCGGTGGCGCCGAAGCTGAAGATGCCGGCGTTGGCCGAGACGATGTCGAGCCTTCCCAGCTGGGCGACCCCGTCATCCACCGCGGCCTTGATCGAGTCGAAGTCGCGCACGTCGGCCCTGGTGGCGATGATGCGCCGGTCGAGCGCCTCGACCTGGCGGACGGTCTCCTCCATGTCGGCTGGCGTGGACATCGGGTAGGGCACGGTGTCGATCTGCCCCTCGATGTCGACGGCGATGATGTCGGCGCCCTCCTGGGCGAGTCGGATGGCGTGGCTGCGTCCCTGCCCCCGCGCGGCACCCGAGACGAACGCGACCTTTCCCTCCACGCGTCCCATCACTTCACCAGCTGTCCGGCGTCGACGGGGAAGACGACCCCCGTGATGTACCGTGCCTCGTCGGAGGCGAGGAAGAGCACCGCGTTCGAGATGTCCACCGGCTCGACCCACGGGATCGGGATCGCGTTCATGGTCTTGAAGCGCTCGCCGAGCACCTCGCGGGTGCGCTCCTCGACCGGCAGGTCGGGCGCGAACAGGGCGGCCGTCGCGGCGTTCTGGATCATGTCGGTGTTCACGCTGGTGGGGTTCACGGTGTTGACCCGGATCATGTCCGACGCGAGCTCGAGCGCCAGCGTCTTCATCAGCCCGATCACGCCGTGCTTCGCCGCGACGTAGTGCCCGATGTTCGGCACCGCCTTCACCCCGGCCGACGAGCTGGTGAGGATCATCGCGCCGCCGCCGTTCGCGCGAAGGTGGGGGATCGCGGCCTTCGCCGTGTGCCAGACACCCTTCAGGTTCACGTCCTGCAGCTGGTCCCACTCCTCGTCGCTCAGCTCCTCCATCGTGCCGAAGCTGAAGATGCCGGCGTTGGCCGAGACGATGTCGAGCTTGCCCAGCTGGGCGACGCCGTCATCCAGCGCCGCCTTCACCTGGGCGAAGTCGCGCACGTCGGCCTTGGAGGCGATGATCCGGCGGTCGAGCGCCTCGACCTGCCGCACCGTCTCGTCCATGTCGGCGGGCTTCGCCATGTCGTAGGGCACGGTGCTCATCTGGTCTTCGATGTCGATCGCGATGATGTCGGCGCCCTCCTGGGCGAGCCGGATCGCGTGGCTGCGACCCTGCCCACGCGCGGCGCCGGTGATGAAGGCGACCTTGCCGTCAAGTCTTCCCATGATCTGTGTCTTCTTTCGTGTGGTTCTGTTTCTGGGGGTGTGTGACCGGTGATGCCGGTCAGATCAGGAAGTTGCCGCCGTCGACCGGCAGCGGCACGCCCGTGATGTAGCGCGCCTCGTCCGAGGCGAGGAACAGCACGGCGTTGGAGATGTCCACGGCCTCGACCCACGGGATGGGGAGCGCGATCACGTGGCGGGACGCCTCGGCGAACTCTTCCTTGGTCGAGCCCTGCTTTCCGGTGAAGAGGTCGTACGTGGCGGTGTTCTGGATCATGTCGGTGTCCACCTGCGTCGGGTGGATCGAGTTGACGCGGATCGAGTCCGGAGCGAGCTCGAGGGCGAGCGTGCGCATCAGGCCGACCACGCCGTGCTTGGCCGACACGTAGTGGGCGATGTTGCCGTACCCGCGGATTCCCGCCTCGGAGCTGGTGAGGATGATCGACCCGCCGCGCCCACCCGCCTTGAGGTGGGGGATCGCGGCCTTCGTCGTGTGCCAGACGCCGGTGAGGTTGGTGTCGATCATGTTCTGCCAGATGGCCTCGTCGAGGTCCTCGGTGGGCACCATCTGGGTCGAGATGCCGGCGTTGGCCGAGACGATGTCGAGGCGGCCCAGCTGGGCGACGCCGTCATCCAGCGCCTTCTTCAGGCCCTCGTAGTCGCGCACGTCGGCCTTGGTGGCGATGATGCGGCGGTCGAGCGCCTCGACGGCCTTGACCGTATCGGCGAGCTCCTCCTCGGTGGCGCGCCCGTACGGCGCCCCCGGAATCTCCTCCATGAAGTCGATCCCGATGATGTCGGCGCCCTCCTGGGCGAGCCGGATCGCGTGGCTGCGACCCTGCCCGCGGGCGACGCCGGTGATGAATGCCACTTTTCCTTCTACACGCCCCATCGCGTGCTCCCTTCATTCGATGTGAGTCGAGGCCGGGGAATCCGGTCCGGCTTTCCTGCCGCGCGTGGGGCGCGGCGGAAGTTCGGCGTCAGTCGGCTGGCGTCAGAACTGGGTGTTCCCCGCATCCACGGTCAGCTCGAGCGAGTTCACGTAGCGCGACTCGTCCGAGGCGAGGAACAGCACGGCGTTGCTCTGGTCGACGGGCTGGGTGGTCTCGATCGGCAGCATGTTGACGAGCATCCCGCCCACCCTCGGGTGCGCCTCGAGCAGTGCGCCGAAGTTCTTCGAGCCGTCGCCGCTGCCCATCGGCGTGTTCACGCCGGTGGGGTGGATCGTGTTGACCCGGATGTTGTACTCGGCGAGCTCCGTGGCGTACGCCCGCATCAGGCCGACCACACCGTGCTTCGAGACGACGTACGGGCTCAGGAACGGCAGGCCCTTGATGCCCGCAGCCGAGCTCGTCATGATGATCGAGCCGCCGCCGTTGGCGATCAGGTGCGGCGCCGCGAGCTGGGCCGTGTTCCAGTAGCCGGTGAGGTTGGTGCTGATGGTCTGGTCCCAGATCTCCGGGGTCACCTGGTCCCAGCCGGCGATGATGCAGATGCCGGCGTTCGCCACCACGATGTCGAGCCTGCCGAGCTGGGCGACACCGTCGTCGATCGCCTTCTTCAGGGCGTCGCGGTCGCGCACGTCGACCTTCGTGGCGATGATGCGGCGGTCCAGCGCCTCGACCAGGCGGACGGTCTCGGCGAGGTCCTCGGGCGTCGCCGACTCGTACGTGACGTTCGGGATGTGCTCCACGAAGTCGACGGCGATGATGTCGGCACCCTCCTCGGCGAGCCGCACAGCGTGGCTGCGTCCCTGTCCGCGCGCGGCTCCCGTGATGAACGCGACCTTGCCCTCTACACGACCCATCAGAACTCCATTCCGGTCAGCGGGCTGGGCTCGCACGCCGCGTCGTTCACGGGTGCCATGCCCTGGCGGCGGCTCAGGGTGAGCTGCACGGGGCCCATTCCCTCGCGCACCTTGCGTTCGGTGCGATGCGAATGGTCCGCGATGGATGACGTCGGCACCACCGGGCCGCCATCCTTCTGCTTGCGGTTCTTCAGCAGCTCCTCGCCGTAGCCCTGCACGCACTCCGGGTCGGGCCCGTCGAGCGGCAGGCCGGTGAAGAACTTGGCCGCCATGCAGCCGCCCTTGCAGGTGTCGAAGAAGTTGCACGACGTGCAGGCTCCGCCCGACTGCGGCTGGCGCAGCTTGAGGAACAGCTCCGAGTGCTTCCAGACCTCCTCGAAGCCGCCCTCCGAGCGCACGTTGCCGGCGAGGAACTCCTCGTGGATGGCGAACGGGCACGCGTAGACATCCCCGACCGGGTCGATCAGGCAGACTACCCGTCCGGCGCCGCAGAGGTTGAGGCCCGGGAGCGCGTCGCCGAAGGCGGAGAGGTGGAAGAACGAGTCGCCGGTGAGCACGCCCTCACCGTGCGCGACGAGCCAGTCGTAGAGTTCGCGCTGCTGCGCCTGGCTGGGGTGCAGCTCGTCCCAGACATCCGCTCCGCGTCCCGACGGCCGCAGGCGGGTCAGGCGCAGCTGGGCATCGAAGCGGTCGGCGATGGCCTTGAACTCGTCGAGCTGGCCGATGTTCTGGCTGGTGCAGACGACCGAGATCTTGAAGCCCGTGAAGCCGGCGTCGTACAGGTTCTGCATGGCCTTCATGGCCGTGGCGTACGAACCCGGGCCGCGCACGTGGTCGTTCACCTCGGCAGTGGCGCCGTCGAGCGAGATCTGCACGTCCACGTAGTCGCTCTTCGTGAGCCGCACCGCGATCTCGGGCGAGATCTTCACGCCGTTGGTGGAGAACTTCACCCCGACGTGGTGCTCGGAGGCGTAGTCGACGAGCTCCCAGAAGTCAGGGCGCACCGTGGGCTCGCCGCCGCCGATGTTGACGTAGAAGACCTGCATGCGTTCGAACTCGTCGATCACGGCCTTGGCCTCGGCGGTCGTCAGCTCGCGCGGGTCGCGGCGCCCCGAGCTCGAGAGGCAGTGCACGCAGGAGAGATTGCAGGCGTAGGTGAGCTCCCAGGTGAGGCAGATGGGGGCATCCAGCCCGTATTCGAAGAGGTCGACCAGCCGCCCGGTCTTGCGCGGCGTGTCGGCGGGGGCGAGCACGAAGGGGGAGGTGCGGGGAGCATCGAGCAGTGTCATGAGGCCCTTTCGACGACCATGGATGACTCGGCGAGGGTTGCTAGCGCGCGCTGGTAGCGCGGCAGCTGGGCATCCTCGACCCCCGCCGCGGCGCACGCGTCGCGTGCCGTGGGGGAGTCGTTGAGGGAGCGCACGACCGCGAGAAGGGTCGTGTCCTTCAGGAACGAAAGTTTTCTCGTGCCGAAGTGGTAGAGAAGCGCGCCGAACGGCTCGGGTCTCAGCGATACTTGCGGGTGGAGATCCCAACCATGGTCGAGATCCAGGTCAGGCATTGGCGGCGTCTTTAGTAGACGCCGCACATGCCGTCGATCGATATCTCTTCGACCAGGGTGTCTTCCTCGATGACGGGTGTTGCTTCGGTAACCGACTCATTGGGGTCCATGGGACTCTCCTCGTGCTAGAAAATCGACGACAGCGGCGAATTATCCGTTACGTTCTCGTTACATGGATCAGAGTAATGGAACTGAGTGCCGAAGGGAAGGGGCGCCGCATTAATGGATGCTGAGAACTCGCCCACCATCGTGCGCCCGGGCCGCCAGCGCTCCACCTCGCACGCCGAGCTGAGCCACATCTCCCTGCAGCTGTTCATCGAGAACGGCTTCGACAAGACCACCGTGGATGAGGTGGCCGCCGCCGCGGGCATCGGCCGCCGCACGCTCTTCCGCTACTTCCCCTCCAAGAACGACCTGCCCTGGGGCGACTTCGCCGCGGGCCTCGTGCACCTGCGCGACTTCCTCGACGCCCTGCCGCCGGACATGCCGCTGTTCGACGCCCTGCTCGAGGCCGTCGTCGACATCAACCGCTTTCCCGACGAGGAGAACGTCTACCACCGCGAGCGCATGGACCTGCTGCTCAATGTGCCCACCCTCGTCGCCCACTCCACGCTGCGCTACGTCGAGTGGCGCCAGGTGATCGCCGAGTACACCGCCCGGCGGCTCGGGATGCCGGCCGACAGCCTCGAGCCTCAGGCCATCGCCTACGCCGTGCTCGGGCTCTGCCTCGCGTCGTACGAGCAGTGGCTCAAGCACGACGACGCCGACCTGAGCCTGCTGCTGCGCGAGGCCTTCGCCTCCGTGGGCGACCTCGTCGTCGCCGGGCGCGAACGGCGCTAGTGCCCGAGTTCGACGTCATCGTCGTCGGCGGCGGCTCCGCGGGCAGCGTCGTCGCCGCCCGCTTGTCCGAGAACCCCGACCGCGCGGTGCTCCTGCTCGAGGCCGGGTCGGCACCACGGTCCATCGGGGGATACCCGCCCGAGCTGCTCGACCCGGGCACGGTGCGGGGCGCGGAGCCCGGGCATCCGGACAACTGGGCGTTCGCCGCCGAGCTCATGCCCGGTCGGGCATATTCGATCGCGCGGGGTCGCATCCTCGGCGGGTCGTCGGCCACGAACGGCGCGTACTTCGTGCGCGCCCGGCGCGGCGACTTCGACCGCTGGGCTGCGTTCGGCGAGGAGTGGGGCTACGAACGGAGCCTGCCCTTCCTGCGCCGGCTGGAGCGCGACGTGCAGTTCGGCGACACCGAGGTCCACGGGAGAAGCGGGCCCGTAACGGTCGATCGGCCTTCGCAGTCGAGCCCGGTCGCCCGTGCGTTCGCCGAGGCGGCCCTCGCGGCCGGCTTCGCCGAGGAGCCCGACAAGAACGACCAGCTCGCGCCCGGCGTCGGCCCGGTGCCGATGGATGTCCGCGACGGCGTGCGCTGGAACTCCGCCCTGGCCTACCTGCTGCCCGCGCTCGACCGCCCCAACCTCACCGTGCGCGGCGGCAGCGAGGTGGCTCGAGTGCTGGTCGAGCAGGGCCGAGCCATGGGGGTCGAGCTGCTCGACGGCTCGCGGATCTCCGCGAAACGTGTCGTGCTGGCGGCCGGCGCCGTGAAGTCGCCGCAGCTGCTCCTGCTCTCGGGCATCGGATCCCGCGCACGGTTGGAGGCGCTCGGCATCGACGTCGTCGCCGACCTCCCGGGGGTCGGCTTGAACGCGAGCGACCACCCGCAGGTGGCCGTGCCGTGGACCCCGGTGGGCGACCCGGCCGACTATGCCGCCCCGCGCATCCTCGAGTCCGCGCTGAATTTCTCGTCGGGCGGCCGCGACGACGGTGACCTCGAACTGCTGCCCATGCTCAAGCCGACCGCGTACCTGCTCGACGGACGCACCCGCGGCGGCGACCTCGAGATCCTCGCGTCGGCGCAGGCGGGGGAGTCACGCGGCTCGGTCACCCTCGCGTCGGCCGATCCTCGAGTGCCGCCACGGATCGACTACGGCTACCTCGCCACCGACGGCGACCGGCGGATGCTGCGCCGCGGGGTCACCACCGCCATCGACCTCATCCGCTCCCGCGCCTTCTCGCCGCTCGTCGCCCGCACCGACCTGCCCGATCCCGCCGACGAGCCCGCGGTCGACCGGTGGATGCTCGCCCACCTGGGCACCTCGATCCACCTCTGCGGCACGGCTCGCCTCGGCCCGGCCGGCGACCCGGGCGCGGTCGTCGACCAGCGCGGCTCCGTGCACGGGCTCGAGGGCCTGCATGTGGCGGACACGTCGATCCTGCCGAGCGCGCCGGTGCGCGGCCCGGCGAACACGGCGATCCTGATCGGCGAACGGATCGCCGCGTTCCTGGCCTAGGCGGATCGAGCGCCTAGGCGGATCGAGCTTGTCGAGATCTCACCGA
>JAODAU010000016.1 GCA_025463615.1 Microbacteriaceae bacterium
GGATGCCGTCGACCTCGAAGATCTCGGGCTCGGTGATCTCCCCGGGCAGCACCCAGTCGCTCTCGCTCTGGCCGAAGGCGTCGTAGAGGTGGAGCTTGCGGTAGATCGCCACAAGGGCGCCGTGCTGGTCGAGGGCGACGAGCGTGTTCGAGAGGCGGCCCGGGTCATCCGTGGTCTCGGTCATGCCGGCGACGATGTGGATGCCGAGCACCTTCGCGATCGCGGAGACTCCGGCCACGAACGGGCCGTTGAGCGGCTGCGCGGCGGCGACCGAGTGCGCGCCGAGCTGCGGCGTGAACGACGACGAGTATTCGGGGAACACGACGAGGCGCGCGCCCTTCTCCGCGGCCTCCGTGGCGAGATCCCGGATGCTCTCCAGGTTCGCCTCGAAATCCTCGCCGGGCGCGAACTGCGCTACCGCGACGCCGACCTCCCCGCGCGACTCGCTGCCTGCCACCATGCGGCCCAGCCTATTGCCGGATCGGGCCTCGGTGCGGATCAGGCCTCGTCGTCGACGTCGCCCCACGCGGCGATGTCCACGCCGTGATTGTCGGGGGATGCCATGGTCCACCACTCGGGCACGTGCGAGTCGTTCGCCAGTCGGCCGCCCGCGGCGATGACCGCGGCCACCTGCACCTCGGCCCGACCGTTCGGCACGGCGACATCGATGTGCGTGCGACCCCGGCCGGGCTCGCGGATCTCGTCGAACCACAGCCGCGGCCCACGGCGCAGCGGGTCGGCCACGAATGACCCGACAGACTCGTAGCCGAGCGCGGCGACCCAGAAGTCGCGCGTGCTCACGCCATCCGCCTCCGCGACGGCGATCTGCATGGTGCAGAGCCGCGACGGATCGGGTTCGACGCCCAGCTCGAGAGCGATCGCGGAGACGCGGCGCGCGAGGTCGGCATCCGCGGCGTCCAGCCGGCCCGTCGGCGTCGCCGCCGTGCGCACGACGACGGCCTCGGGGCGCAGGTCGATGTCCGGTTCGCGGCCGACATCGTCGGTCTGCTCGGCGATGCGGCGCACGAACTCCACTCCGAGGGCGAACGAGCCGGTCGGGAACACGGTCTGGGCGCCGCCGTAGAGCACGTGCCATCCCTCGGTGCCCGGCGCATCGTGGAACTGCTTCGCGCTGATGTATTCGGTCATGGGTACTCCTCACGGACGCCGACTCTGGTGGCGCCCACTGTACCCACGGCTACCGAACGCTCCTGATCGGCAGCACGGCGACCGCCGCGAGCAGCGCCATCACCGCCGCGAAGCCGTAGAGCACGGGGTACCCGGCGATGCTGATGACGATGCTCGCGACGAGCGGCGCGACGACCTGGCCGCCCGCCTGCGCGATGTTGAGCACGCCGAGGTCCTTGCCGGCGTCGGCCGAGTTGGGCAGCACCTGCGTCATCAGCGCCTGGTCGACGGCGAGGTAGATGCCGATCCCGAGGCCGCCGATCGCCACCGAGATGAGGGCGCCGGGCACGGTGGGCGAGAGGATCGGCACCACGGCGCTGGCCGCCACGATCACCGACGCGACGATCACGAACGGCTTGCGCCGGCCGATCCGGTCGGAGAGCAGGCCGGACGGCACGAGCGCCACGATGATGCCGACCGCGAGGATCGCCGTCGTCACCGGGAACAGCGCGTTCGCCCTCGCCAGCCCGAGCCCGATGTAGTCGTCGAGGATGTAGAGCTGGAACGACACGATCGACCAGTAGCCCACGATCAGCACCAGCCGCGCGAAGAACGCCCAGAAGAAGTCCGGATGCTTGCGCGGGTTGACGAAGAAGCCCTTCAGCGTGGCCGCCCACGGCACGCGCTGGTCGGGCACGCCCGTCTCGTCGAGCTTCCGGTCGCGCAGCGCGATCGCCGAGGGGATGCCGCCCAGCAGCACCAGGCCCGCGAACACGATGAACCCCACGGCCAGCGTGGAGACGAACTGCGATGCGACGATCACGCCGACGAGGCCGCCCACGAAGATGCCGAGCGAGCCCAGCGCCGAGAAGACGCCCCGCCGCGCAACCGGCGTGCGGTCGGGAACGATCGCGCTGATCGGTCCCGTGATCATGCTGTAGAACAGTGACACCAGGGCCGCGAACACGATGATGAGCACCACCGACCCGACGGTCGCGAGGCCGAGGCAGGTGACCGCGAGCCCGACGATCCCACCGAGGATCCAGGGCACGCGCCGCCCGAGCCGCGAGCGCGTGCGGTCGGAGAGCATGCCCCACAGAGGCTGCGTGACGACCGCCACCACGGCCGCGACGGCCCCGGCGACGCCCAGGACGGCGACCTTGCCGTCCGGGTCGAGTCGCGCGATGAGGTTCGGCACCAGCGAGTTCGCGACGCCGCCGTTCGCGATGTTGACGAACAGCTGCACCCCGAAGAAGGCGGTCATCACGCCGCCGAGGCCCTTCGTGCGCTGGGCGACCCGCGTCGCCGCGGTCATCGCCGGCCCTCCCAGGCCGTGCGCTCCGTGACGGCCGGGTCGCTCTCGAGCGAGGTGACCGTGTCGAAGACCATGGTCTGGCGGTCCGCGGTCGTGTAGGCGGGCCATCCGGGGTCCCCCGTGCGGGCGTAGTTCGCAAACGCGTCGTGCATGCGGGTGGCGAGCTCCTGCGGGGCGTCCGCGCCGAGGAGCTCCTCGCCGGCCGGGCCGACGGCGCGCATGGCCGCGAGGTCGTCACGCATGAAGGGCACCTCGAGCGCATGGTTGGCGCCGAGCCGCGGCGGGAACGACGGGCTCTCCCAGCGGAACTCGTAGAGGTGCGAGGGCGCGGTGCGTGCCTCGACGAGCTGGATCGTCGGGATGCGGAACGCCCAGTCGGTCCAGGCGGCCTCGACGAGCTCGACCGGGGAGTCGAGGTGGCGCGGGCCCTCCCGGTATGACTTCTGGATCGCGGCATCCGCACCGAGCAGCGCCAGCATCTGCTGGCCGAGCTCCTCCGGGATGCCGGCCAGCAGGCCGAGGGCGGCGAGGAAGCCGCTCGCCTCGTTGCGCATCGTGCCGGTCATCAGTGGCACGGTGGATGCCGGCGCCGCCTCGAGCGGGGACTGCGGCATGGTCGCCGTGCCGTGCACCGCGCGGAACGGGCTCACCATGAACGAGTCGGGGCCCCAGCGGCTGAAGTCCACGAACTCGAACTCCATCGGGATGATCTCGGCGATCGTGCGCTCGAGCGGAACGGCGGCGAATGCCTCCCGCGTCGGCTCGACGCCCAGGCGCTCGGCGAGCCGGGCCGTGACACGCAGCGCCTCCGCCGGCGTCGCGGAGCCGACCGGTGACCCGCTCATGGCGATGGCCCGCGCGAACAGCCCGCGCGACGCGGGCAGCGCGAGCAGGTCCATCACGGCGACCGCGCCGCCCGACTGGCCGAAGATCGTGACCTGCGCCGGGTCTCCCCCGAACGCCGCGATGTTGCGCTGCACCCACTCGAGCGCCGCCAGCTGGTCGAGCAGGCCGAGGTTCTCGATGCCGTCGTCGAAGAAGGTGAAGCCGTCGATTCCGAGGCGGTAGTTGAGGCCGACGTGCACGATCCCGTCGCGGGCGAACGTGTAGCCGTCGTGCGCGGGCGCCGAGCCGGTGCCGGTGATGAAGCCGCCGCCGTGGATCCAGACCATGACGGGCAGGCCGGATGCCGCGGGGTCGGGGGTCCAGACATCCACCGTCAGGCTGTCCTCGCCCTGGCGCAGCGGGTTGAAGTACGCGTCGAACGGGTCGCCGTCGAAGCGGCCCTGCGGCATGCCGACGCCGAACTCCGAGGTGTCGCGGATGCCGTCCCACCTCGCCGGGGCGACCGGCGGCCGCAGGCGGTGGGACCCGAACGGCGCCGCCGCGAACGGGATGCCACGGAACCGGACGGCTCCCCGATCCTCGACGCCGGCGACCGCCCCGCCCTCGGTCTGAACTACTGGACCTGTCTGCACCACGATGTGCCTCCTTGATTGCCGATTAACTTAGCACGGAGAATCTGCTTTAGCTATGGCATCCAACGGAGCAGCTTCGATATTGGCTATTAACTTCTCATCATGGCGAGCATGAGGCGCACGCTGTCGTCGCTCGACAGCACCCGTCGCTCGCGCGCCTCCAGGGCGCGGTCGTCCACCACGGCGAGGGCCGCGCGCACGCGCACCCGCGCCTCCTCGGTGGAGAGCGCCGGTGCGGCCGCCGAGCACAGCGCGAGCCACTCGTCGAGGTACTCGTCGACCATCCTGGTGACCTCGGCGCCCTGCTCCGGCGGCAGGGTCGGCAGCTCGTCGGCGAGGCTGCCCGTCCACGACGGATGCTGCGCGCTGAGCTCCAGCGACGCCGTCACGGCGAGGCCGAGCGCCTCCTCCGCGGACGTCGCCTGCGCGGACGCCTGCTGCAGCGTCGCGGTCAGCCAGCTCGCTGCGCGCCGGGCGACCGCGGCGAACAGGTCGGCCTTGCCCGCGAACTCGGCGTAGACGCTGGGCGCGCTCACCCCCGCGAGGGCCGCGATCTCCTCCATCGTGACCGCGTGGTACCCGCCGCGCTGCGCGATGAGCAGCGCGCCCGCGTCGAGCAGCGCCGAGCGGCGGGTTGCCCACGGCCGGTGCGCCGCGACCTCCGCAGCGACCGCCAGCTCGACCAGCGCGTCGGCGGGAGCGAACGTGGCGACCGCGGTGATCGCGCGCTCGAGCTGCCCGGCCTGCTCGGCCTGCGCGAGGGGCGAGACATAGAAGCCGGTGCTGGATGCCGCCGCGAGCGCCGCCCGTGCCAGCAGCGCCGCGAGCTGCGGCGGCGCGTACTCCTCGAACAGGGCGCCCAGCCGGTCGGCCGCGGCGACGAGCCGCTGCTGGATGACGCCCTGCGGGTCGACGAGCCGACGCCGGCGATCCGTGTTCCAGAGCAGGCCGACGGTCGGGTACTCGACGGCGATGCGGGCCAGGCCGGCGATGACGGTGTCGGCCGACGTGGCCTCCGCGAGGCATCCCTCCAGCTGTCGCAGGTTGACCTCGAGCACGGCCGTGTACAGGTCGTCCTTGCTGCGGAAGTGCCGGTAGAGGGCGGGCGCGGTGACGCCGAGGTCGCCGGCGATGTCCTCGAGGCTCGTGCCCGCGTATCCGCCCTGGGAGAAGCGCGCGCCGGCCGCCGCGAGAATCGATTCCCGCCGATCCTTGGGCCTCGTGCGCACCGCATCCGTCACGAGCACAGCCTAGGCCGGGGGCACCGGCTCCGGCGCGGGCGGGCCGACATAGCGCGCCGACGGGCGGATGATCTTCGGGTCCGCCGCCTGCTCGAGCACGTTCGCGGTCCACCCCAGCGTGCGCGCCACGGCGAACGTCGGCGTGAACAGCTCCCGGTCGAGGCCGCACGCCTCCATCACGATCGCCGCGTACCACTCCAGGTTGGTGTGCAGCGCGCGCCCCGGCTTGTAGCGCTCGAGCAGCGCCGGGATGCGCTCCTCCACCGCCACGGCGAAGTCGACGCGCGGGCCGCCGAACCGCAGCGCCACCTCCTTGAGCAGGGCGGAGCGGGGATCCTCGGTGCGGTAGACGGGGTGGCCGAACCCCATGATGCGGTTGCCCGCGGTGAGCTGCGCCGACACCCAGGCGTCGATGTTCCCGACCGACCCGATCGCGTCGAGCGTGTCGAGCGCGCGGCTGGGCGCGCCGCCGTGCAGCGGGCCGGAGAGAGCCCCGAGCGCGCCGACCAGGCAGGATGCCGCGTCCGCACCGGTGGACGCGATCACCCGCGCCGTGAACGTGGAGGCGCTGAACCCGTGGTCGATCGCGGCGACGAGGTACGTGCCGAGCGCGGCGACGACCTCGGGCGCGGCGACGCGGCC
>JAODAU010000024.1 GCA_025463615.1 Microbacteriaceae bacterium
TTTCATATGAACCGAACGGCATGTCGGCCACGACGAACGCCCGATGAGCTGCGCCCGCGACAGCGCGAACCAACGGGAAGGAGCCCATCGCGAACTCGTCCATGTTGGTCTTGCCGAGCGGGATGAGGTTGGCCTCGCGCAGGCGGCGCACGACGGTCGCGTCGTACGGCGGCACCCAGCCCTCGAGGATGCGGGAGCCGGCCGTCGAGGGCATGTCCAGCGTACAGAGCACGTCTTTGATGGCGATCGGCACGCCCGCGAGCGGGTTGAGCGGCTCGCCCTCGCGCCGCAGCACGTCCACTCCCTCGGCCGTGTCGAGCGCGTACTCGTTGATGTGAAGGAACGCGTGCACGTCCCCGTCGACCGCGGTGATGCGGTCGAGGTGGGCCTTGGTGACCTCGACGCTCGAGATCTCGCCCTTGGTGAGCAGCTCGCCGAGGGCCGCGCCGGTGAGGCGGGTGAGGTCGTCGCTCACTGCTCCTCCCCCAGGATCGCGCTGACCTTGAAGCGGCTGCCGTCGTGCTCGGGGGCGCCGCTGAGCGCCTCGTCCACGCTGAGGGTCTCGCCCACGATGTCGGGGCGGAAGACATTGACGAGCCGGATCGGGTGGCTGGTGGCCGGCACATCCGGCGTCGCCACCTCGCTCACCTTCTCGATGGCCTCGAGGATCACCCCGAGCTCACCGGTGAGCTTCTCGATCTCGTCGGGGGTGAGACCGATGCGGGCGAGGTTCGCGAGATGCGCGACGACGTCGGTCGTGATTTCAGGCATGGGACTCCGAGCGTGGGCTTGCGGGGGTGTGCCACCAAGTCTATTCGGGTGCCGAGTTGTCCACAGGGCGCCGACCTTTTACGCGCGCGAAACGCGGCTCGCGTTAGCGTGGAGCAACAGTGATGCAGGAGGTCCAACCGATGCCCACCAGCTCCACATTCCACGTTCCTGCGGTGGATATCTCGCCCTGGGTGCGTGAGGGCTACAGCGCGGAACGCGCCGACGTCGCCGCCGAGATCGACAAGGCGTGCCGCACCGTCGGGTTCATCCAGGTGACCGGCCACGGAATCCCGACGGCCACCACCGACGGGCTCGCCAAGGCGATGGACGACTTCTTCGGGCTGGAGCTCGACGAGAAGAAGCGCTACATCGCGCCGAAGGGCACGAACCGCGGGTACACCCCGCCGAAGGCGGAGTCGCTCAGCCTGAGCCTCGGCGTCGAGTCGGCCAGCCGCATGAACGATTTCTTCGAGGCGTTCAACGTGGGCGCCTCCGCCAGCGACTTCCCCAGGCTCGACCTGGACCCCGCGGACTACGCCGAGAACCTGTGGCCGGCGATGCGCAACTACCGCACCGCGATCGAGCGTTACTTTGCCGAGGCGGGCCGGGTCGCGCGCACGCTCACCGACATCTTCGCCGTGGCGCTCGACCTGCCGCCGCGCTTCTTCGACGCGTTCACCGACCACTCCATCGACGTGCTGCGCATGAACAACTACGCGCTGCCGCCCGGCACGGTCGACCTCGACGGCGACCTCATCGGCATGAGCGAGCACACCGACTTCGGCATCGTCACCGTGCTCTGGGCCGACCAGGTGAAGGGCCTGCAGGTGCTCGGCGCCGACGGATCGTGGAACGACGTCAGCCCCGCCGAAGGCGCCCTACTCGTCAACCTCGGGGACCTCACCGCCCGCTGGACCAACGAGCGCTGGATGTCGACCCTCCACCGCGTCAAGCCGCCCATCGTCGACGGCACGATCGAGCGCCGCCGCAGCGCCGCCTACTTCCACGACGGCAACGCGGATGCCACGATCACCACCATCCCGTCGTGCGTGGCCCCCGGCGAGGCGCCGCTCTACTCCCCCACCACGGTCAGCGCGCACATCGCCCGCAAACTCGCCGGTTCGCGCGCCGGAGAGCTCAACCCCGCAACCCCGCGCGACGCGGCACGGGTGCTCTCCGCGCAGTGACCGCTACTTGAGCGACGCGAGCGTGCGGCTGGCGTCGGCCTGCGTGCCGTCGGTGACCAGCTGGCCCTGGCCGAGCCCGATCAGCGACAGGTTGCGCATCGCCTCGGTATCCTTGTCGAAGTAGCCGAGGTGACCCACGGCGGCGGCGAGCTTCTTGTGGGTGATTGCATCGGTGGTGCCCGAGACATCCATCGTCTTCGCGCCGAACGACGCCGAGCCCGGGTCGCTGCCGTAGAACGCGGTGTTCACCACCGGGTCCCAGGCCGCCTCCCCCACGAAGACGTTGTCGTTGCGCACGTCGAGCGCGCTGGCCTTCTGCGCCGACGAGCCGGGCGAGCCGATGAGCGCGAGCGCGTCGACCTTGACGCCGCCCTTCTGCAATTCGATCATCGCGGCGGTCGAGCCGTAGGAGTGCGTGATGAGCGTCACGTACGGCTCGTTGCCCTTGCGCGTCGCCTGCACGCCCTGCACCGCGCTGCCGAGGAAGCTCGCGCCCTGGTCGGCGCGCGTGAGCGAGGCGATGTCGAGCACGCCCGGCGTGGAGTAACCGATCCAGGACACGGTCGCGGCGGTCTTGCCCGCGTAGCTCGGGTCGGCGGCTGCCAGGCGCTTCAGCCACGCCTTCTGCTGCGTGTACAGGTCCTGGCTGATGACGGTCCAGTCGTACATCTGGCCCTGCACCGTGAAGAACATGCCGGGCACGAGGTAGCTCACGTAGTCGGCGGTCTGGAGGTCGCCGACCACCACGGCGGCGCGCGCATCCCCGGTCGGGTCGAAGGTGACGAGCTGGCGCGGTGCGGCCGATTTCTTGGCGTCGAGCGTGCGCTCGATCTGCTTGAGGATCTCGAGGTGGTGGCGCTTGTCCACGAGCGCGGCGCGGCCCACCCCGGCCGAGATCGACTTCTCGGCGGCCTTGATCGACGTCGCGAGGTACGCGCGGTTGGCCCTGTCGCGCACCGAGTAGGGCAGGCCGTCGAGGTTGCCCGCCAGCTGCGGCACGGTGCGGGCGAACTCGTTCTGCTCGGCCTTCGACATCCCCGACCACAGGGTCACCACCGCCGACGCCTTGGGCGGGCTCACGATCAGCTTGTGGATGGCGCTCGGGTTGTCCTTGACGAAGGTGGCGAGCTGGCTGCCCTTGAGCAGCGTGAGCTGCTGCAGCAGCTGCGTGCCGCCGAGGCGCGGCAGCACGGAGGGGGCGACGGCGACCGGGATGTCGGCGGGCGAGGTGATCACCGGCGCCAGCGACGGCGTCGAATCGTCGGCCGGAACGTGCGCGAAAAGGGGGTCGGTGGCCGCGTTCTCCTGCGCTACAGACGTGCTGTACCCGGTGATTTCTTGCACGCCGTATGCCTCTGCGACGCCGCCCA
>JAODAU010000038.1 GCA_025463615.1 Microbacteriaceae bacterium
CAGCAAACAGCCGACAACCGAGTATCGCCGGAGCAGGCAATTGGCTGACTACGAGCACGAGCCTCACCGGTGACGCACAAGAAGTTGGTTCGCAGCTAACGGTTCTCGGCGGAACTGGAAAGTGAGTCGCGCGAAACGCGAGCGCGGACCTCGCGCTCGCGCCCATCCATGTTATCGGTATCAGTGACCGGAGGACGGCTTGGTGGCGACGTTAACCGTCCAGACCTCGCCGCCGAGTGTGACGACGTACGCGGTGTTGTCGATGATCTCCACCGACGTCGGTCGATCCAGCCCGCCGACGACGGTCGTGAGGATCCCATCCTCGTTGACCCGCATGAGAGCGCCGGTGTTCGGCAGCGCCGGTTCCCCCTCGTACGAACCCTGCCAGTAGCCCTGCGAAAGGGCGAAGAGCGTGTGCCCGCGGCCGAACTCCACATCGAGGGCCAGCCTGATGCCGGAGATCACCTCCGTAGCTGTCGTCGAACCGAGCTCGAACCTCATCACCTTGCCGTTCTGCGGAAGGTGCGGGATAGGTCCGGCCTGAGTGACATAGATCGAGTTGCCCCAGACGGCCAGCCCGGTCGGAACAACGTCTTCGAACGCGATCAACTGGGTAATCTCGCCATCACGCGTGACCCGCAGCACCCGGTTGTGGTGACCGTCCGTGACGAGGAACCCGCCACGGAAAGGTTCGATCGCGTACTGGAAGCCGGTGGGAACGAAGAACGCGGGGACCGGGGGATGGGCGATCGACCACGCGCCGATGTCGGCGATGACGGTGGAGCTGTGCGGGCCGTCGATGCGGTAGATGCCCACCACGTCGCTGCCGCCAAGGTCTTCGGCGACGCCGGTAACGAGCGCGTAGGCCGTCGAGCCAATGAAAGCGACATCGACGACCCCGCTACCGATGTAATAGGGATCCGGGTTGCGGGCCGGCAGCCCGCTGGCGAAGAGCGTGCGCGCGCCGGTATTCGGGTCGATGCGCCAGATGCGGCCGGTGAGCGGCGCGGTGACGAAGAGCGCCCCGCCGGGGCCGACGGCGCTCCCCTGGAGCTCCGTCAGGCCCGTCACCAACAGGTGCTTCTGGGTCGCCGCGACTTTCACCAGCTCCCCGCCGCGACTCAGCGAGGCCGGTTCGCTCGCGGCCTGCCTGAACGGCGACGCGGGATCGCCGCATGCGGCAAGGGCACAGACAAGCGCGGACGAGAATGCGATGCGGTGCTGCATGGTTGACGACCTCACGGGGTGGAGGGGCGACGTCTGGTGCGGGCGACAGGCCAGCGGCGGCCGCCGCGCCTCCGCTCGAGCGCCCGCTACTGAGGAGTGCGGAAACGGCGCGGAAAGTCCCTCACGCATCGCGAGTGTCGAACGCCGAGTCCCGCAATCCGCGCCCGCCGTGCGAAGGCGCTTGACCGGCCTAGCCGACGAGCCTATCATCGCGCAGAGCAACTGCTTCCGGTCGCCTCGCACCCTTCACCGCCCGGTTGGCGGAGGGCATGCCGATGTCTCGCCGCGAGCCCTCCATCTCGCCGCCGCATGCAGGTCCGGCGACGACTCCCGCGTCGGCCCGCTCCGCCGCGGGCAGTGCTGACGTGACCGGGCTCCTCGTCGCCTGGAGCGAGGGCGACAGCGCGGCGCTCGACACACTGCTGCCGGTCGTTTACGCCGAGCTGCGCCGTCAGGCTCGGCGCGCCCTCCGCCGCGAGGCCGCGGGCCACACGCTCCAGCCGACCGCGCTCGTCCACGAGGCATACCTCAAGCTGGTCGGCCAGCGGCCGAGCCGGTTGCGGGGCCGCGAGCAGTTCTTCGGCGTCGCCGCTCGGTGCATGCGACAAGTGCTCGTGGATGCGGCGCGCACCCGGCGCGCGGCCAAGCGCGGCGGTGGCGCCCACCCGATCACGCTCAGCGACGCGGAGGGCCTGGTCGCCGCGCCCGCCGCGGCAGGCGAAGCGGCCGGAGATGACGTCCTCGCGCTCGACGCGGCGCTCACCCGGCTCGCCGCGCTGGATCCGGGCCAGGCACGGGTGGTCGAGCTGCGCTACTTCGCCGGCCTGACCCTCGACGACACCGCCGCCGCGCTCGGCATCTCGCCAGCGACGGTCTCGCGGGAGTGGACCGTGGCCCGCCGATGGCTCCGGCGCGAGTTGGCGCCCATGCGGCCCGCATGACGCCCGAGCGCTGGCTCCAGCTCAAGGCGATCGTGCAGTCGGCGCTCGCGCGCCCCGCGCCCGCTCGCGCCGCCTTCGTCGTCGAGGCGTGCGGAAACGACGTCGAACTTCGCGCCGAGGTCGAGTCGCTGCTCGGTGGCCCCGACACTGGCGAGGACTCGGACGGCTTCCTCGCATCGCCCGCAGGGATGTGGGCCATCGCTGCCGCGGCCGCTGGCGACGGCGCGACCGGCGCGCGCAGTGAAAGTCAGTCACCCTCGACAGGTAGCAGCCGAGCCGCCGAAGCAGCCCACGAGGCAGACGTCGCCGCCGCGCAATTCGCGGCGCTCTCGGCGGCGCTTGCCGGCCGGTACGACCTCGAGCGCACACTCGGATGCGGCGGCATGGCCACCGTCTACCTCGCCCGCGACCTACGGCACCGCCGGCGGGTCGCGATCAAGGTCCTGCACCCCGAGCTCGGCGCACTCCTCGGCCCGCGGCGCTTTCGACGCGAGATCGAGACGGCGGCGAACCTGAGCCACCCGCACATCCTGCCGCTTCACGACTCGGGGCACGTGCCTGTCGGCGAGTCGGCTGCAGGCGAGGACGAGGGTCTCCTCTACTATGTGATGCCGTACGTGAGCGGGGAGTCGCTCCG
>JAODAU010000052.1 GCA_025463615.1 Microbacteriaceae bacterium
GGATGCGCACGTGGGAGACGACGGGCGCGCCCGCGGCCTCCGCGATCCAGGCCGGCTCGCCGATCTGGAGGGTGCCGAGCGCGCGCGACCCCTCGACCCAGTGGAACACCGTCTGTCCGTGCGAGCAGACCAGGTCGACCGGGCCGGTGACCGCGATCGCGGACGCGGCCGCCGCACCGAACTCCTGCCCGATGAGGGTGTCGAGCTCGCCGATCTCGGCGAGCGTCGTCGACGCCGGCGGGAGCGCGGCGACCAGGCGGGCCCGCAGCGCCGGCGAATATCCGGTGCCGTCGTGGTGGAGCAGCCGGCCGCGGAGGGTGGTGCCGTCGAGTGCGAAGTCGACCACGGCGACGTCGATGCCGTCGTGCGACGTGCCCGAGATCATGCCGAGCACCCTCACGACTGCGCCCCCTCGAGGATGCTGCGCAGCGTGCCGCCCTCGCGCGCCACGATCGACGCCGCCTCCGCAGCCGAGACGCCGAGGCTCAGCATCACGATCGCGGGCTTCACCTCGAAACCGGTCGCGGCGAGCGCGGCAGCGGCATCCGCGTGGCCCGATCCGGAGACCGTCTGCACGATGCGGGTGGCCCGCTCGCGCAGCTTCTCGTTGGTCGGGCGCACGTCGATCATCAGGTTGCCGTAGGTCTTGCCCGCGCGGATCATCGAGATGGTCGAGAACATGTTGAGCACCAGCTTCTGCGCCGTGCCCGCCTTGAGCCGGGTCGACCCGCTGATGAGCTCCGGGCCGACCAGGACCTCGATCGGATGCTCGACCACCGCGCTCAGCGGGGTGGCCTCGTTGCACGACATCCCCACGGTCAGCGCGCCGCGTTCGCGCGCCCGGGCGGCCGCGGCCACGACGAACGGGGTGCGGCCGCTGGAGGCGAGGGCGATCACGACATCGCCCGGGCCGGCCGCGGCCGCGTCGATGGCGGCGATGCCGGCGGCCGAGTCATCCTCGGCGCCCTCGACGGCGTTGACGATGGCGGTGGGCCCGCCGGCGATGATCGCGAAGATGCGGTCCGGCGACGTGCCGAACGTGGGCGGAGCCTCCGACGCGTCGAGCACGCCGATCCGCCCCGGCGTCCCGGCCCCGACGTAGATGAGCCGCCCGCCCGCGGCGACCAGGGCGGAGGCCGCCTCGATCGCCGGGATGATGCTCCCCATCGCCGCGCGCACGGCCGCCGGCACCGTGGCGTCGGCCTCGTTCATCAGCAGGGCGAGCTCGGCGACCGACATGCGGTCGACGTGTTCGAAGCGCGGGTCGACGCCCTCCGTTCGCAGGGTCGCGAACTCCCCCAAGTTGTCGGCTTCAGCCACGTTCATCCCCTGTTCTTCGGATCGAGCGCGTCGCGCAGACCGTCACCCAGGAGGTTCAGTCCGACGACGAAGATGACGAGCACCGCGCCGGGCGCGATCATCGTCCACGGTGCGATGTAGACGAGCGTGCTCGCGTCGAAGACCATCGACCCGAGCGACGGCGCGGGCGGCGGCGTGCCGAGGCCGAGGAAGCTCAGCGACGCCTCGGTGAGCACGGCCCAGGAGAGCGAGAGGGTCACCTGCACGATCACGATCGATGTGATGTTCGGCAGAACGTGGCCGAGCAGCACCCGCGTGCGGCCCATGCCGAGCACGGTCGCGGCGCGCACGAAGTCCGTCTCGCGCAGGGTCAGCACCGGGCCGCGCGTGACGCGCACGAAGATCGGCACGTAGACCACGCCGATGGCGACGGCGATGGTGAACCAGGTGCGCTGGAAGGCCGACGCGAGCGCCAGCGCGAGCAGCAGCGGCGGGAACGCGAAGAGGATGTTGGTGAGCGCGCCGATCACCCGATCCGGCGCCTTTCTGAAGAACCCGGCCACCAGGCCGCCGGCCGTGCCGATCACGGTGGCGAACGCGACGGCCACCACCGAGACGAGCAGCGAGTTCGCCAGCCCCGCCGCGCACCGGGCGAGCATGTCGCGACCGAACCGGTCGGTGCCGAAGGGATGCGCGAGCGACGGCCCCTGCAGGCTGTCCGCCGCGTTCTGGGCGATCGGGTCGCCGAACACGTGCAGCACCGAGAGGATGACGAGCAGCAGCACGATCACGGTCAGCCCGGCCCCGACGGCTCCGCTGGGGCTCGCGAGCAGCCGGCGCACGATGCGGTTCACCCGCGCGCTTCCGGGCCGCGCGCCCTCCACGACGATCTCGGTCATGCCGCACGCACCCTCGGGTCGATGAGCCGGTAGAAGATGTCGGTGAGCAGGTTCACGATCACGAAGACCAGCGCGATCACCAGCACGCTCGACTGCACGACCGCGTACTCCTTGTCGTTGATGCCGTTGAGCACCTGGCGGCCGATGCCCGGGATCGAGAAGATCTGCTCGACCACGACCGCGCCGCCCAGCAGGTAGCCGAACTGCAGGCCGGTCATGGTCACGATCGGCACGAGCGCGTTCTTCAGCACGTGCACGAACTGGATGCGCAGCTTCGGCACGCCCTTGCCCCGCGCAGTGCGCACGAAGTCCTGCTGGCGCAGCTCGAGCAGGGCGGTGCGCGCCGTGCGCATGATCGGCGCGGCCAGGCCGAAGCCGAGCACGATCGCCGGCATGAGCATCTGCTGCAGGTTGAGGCCGGGATTCTGGAACAGCGTCGCGTAGCCCTGCCCGTTGGGGTTGAAGTGCAGGTACTGCGCCGCGATGGCGAGGATCGCCGCCGCGAGAAGGAAGGCCGGCACGCTGAGGCCGGCGAGGCCGACGCCCTGGCTGGCGGCATCCCACCCGCTGTTCGGTCGCGACGAGGAGAGCATGCCGAGCGGGATGCCGATGACCAGGCCGATGATGATGGCGAGCACCGCGAGCTCGAAGGTCACCGGCAGCGAGTGCGAGGTCATCGTGAGCACGCTCTGCTGCGCCTGGGCCGAGAAGCCGAGGTTGCCGGTGAAGATGTTGCCGAGCCAGCTGAAGAACTGCACGACCAGCGGCTGGTCGAGGCCGTAGTAGTGCTCGAGCTCGAGCCTCTGGCCCGGGGTGAGCGCCGCGGCCTCGGTGCCGAGGTTCGCGCCGATCTGGTTGCCCGGGATGGCGCGCAGCATGATGAAGACCACCACCGCGACCCCGAACAGGGTCACCAGGGTCTCGACCAGCTTGCGCAGCACCGGGTTTCCGGCGGCTCTTCTGAACATGGGGCTCCTCGGGTGGGGCGCTGGCGGTGCAGCGCCCCACCTGATCAGAGTGGCAGTTTTACTTGCCGACGGTGGTCTGGCGCAGGAACTGCAGCGACCCGTTGGCCATCGGGGTGAACCCCGCGACCTTCGTGGTGGTCGCCGTGTAGTTGTAGCTGCTGAACAGCCACACCCACGCCGCGTTGTCGGTCAGCTGGGCGGAGACCTTGTTGTAGATCGCCTTGCGGTCCGCCACGTTGGTGGTGGTCCGGCCCTCGACGAACAGCTTGTCGAGCGCGGGCGAGCTGTACCCGGCCACCTTGTTGAGGTTTCCGGTGCTGGTGAAGTACCGGCCGTACATGGTGTTCGGGTCGGGGCTTCCGCCGTTCAGGGCGACGGCCGCGTCGAAGTCACCGGCGATCCAGC
>JAODAU010000055.1 GCA_025463615.1 Microbacteriaceae bacterium
CTTGTGAGGTTCCAGGCGCCAGAGGGCTACTTCTATACGGCGATCTTCGACGCCCTCACCAAGAAGCTCGATGAACGCGTGATCAACGCACCGTTGCAAGACAGCGTGCGAACACAGCGCTGGCAGGCCGCGTACCGACATGGCGGCGGGATGGCGATCGCCGCACTGGCGCTGGCATCGACCATCGGCGAGTCGGGCGAGTTCGACGGCGACACCTATTTCGACGCCGCTGTGCGCGGGTTCGACCACCTCGAGGCGCACAATCGCGAGTACCTGTTCGACGGGGAGGAGTCGGCGCTCGACGATTACTGTGCGCTGCTCGCGGCAGCCGAGCTGGCGCGAGCCGCTGCTTCGCGGGGGGCCGACCCGGGGGTGTTCCTCAGTGCGGCTCGACGGCGGGCGGATGCGCTGGCCGGCCGGTTGTGCGAAGACGCGTTGGGCGCGGCCTACCTCGTCGGGGACGTGGAGGGGCGGCCGTATTTCCACGCGGCCGAGTCCGGGCTGCCCGTGGTGGCGCTGCTGCGGTTCGCGGATGTGGTGGATGCGCTCGGTGCAGCGGGCGGAGACGGTGCGGCGGGCGGCGACGGCGGGGCGGGCGGAGATGGCGGAGCCGGTGCGGCGGGCGGAGACGGCGGGGCTGCCGCCTCGGCCGCGGCCGCCTCTGCCGCGGTGGCAGCCTCCGCGCGCGGGACCGCGCTCGCGCTCATCCGCGGAACCCTTGCACGGGTCGACGCGGTCGCGAATCCATTCGGCTTTCTGCGGCAGCGGGTTCAGCCGCTCGGTGGGGAGCCGCGTGACGCGTTCTTCTTCCCCCACGAGAACGAGACCGGCTACTGGTGGCAGGGCGAGAACGCCGGGATCTCGTCGGTGGCGTATGCCGCGAGTCGCGCGTCCGTCGCCCCCGGCTGTGATGACGCTACGCGGGATCGGCTGCGCCGCCTCTCGACCGACCTGGTCGCGGGGGTCGGGGGCTTGAATCCGTTCGATTCGTGCATGGTCCAGGGCCGCGGGCGCAACACTGTCGAGTATTCGGGCGTCTACCAGAACAGCCCGGGCGGCATCGTCAACGGGATCACGAGCGGGTGGGACGACGAGAGCGACATCGCCTTTCTGCCCTCCGATGCTCCGGGCGGCAACGAGTGGCGCTGGGCCGAGCAGTGGATCCCGCACTCGGCATGGTTCCTGCTGGCGGTCTGCGCGGCCTCGTAATGTCGGAAGGTTCGGGCGACACGCCAGTCGAACATCCGTAACTCCGGAGAATTCGGGCGATGCGGCGGGAAATCTCCGGAGTTACGGGGCAGCAGGGGGGCAGGCGTGAGCATAGGCGGGCAGCGAGGGCGAGCAGGGGGGGCAGGCGTGAGCATAGGCGGGCAGCGCGGGCGAGCAGGCGGCAGCCAGCAAGCAGGGCGGCAGGCGAGCAGGCGAGCAGCCGAGCAGGGCCGGCAGGCGCCCGGCGCGGGGGCTACGGGACGATCACGGCCTTCACGAAGGCGGGGTGGCGGCGCTCCATGAGGGCGTATGCCTCGTCGACGCCGGCGAGGCCGAGGGAGTGGGTGATGAGCGGGTTGTAGCTGAAGCGACGGGTGGCGACCAGGTCGAGTGCCGCATCCATCGCCCGCATCACCCGGGGGCGTTCGGGGCAGAAGCCGTTGACAACGGTGGCGCCCTTGTACCAGAGCTCCATGTCGAGTTTGGCGGTTCCGGCGTGGTGGTAGCCGACGATGCAGAGCGTGCCGAACGGCTTGACGAGCGGCGACGCGGTGTCGAGGCCGGGCGTGACTCCGGCCGCTTCGAGAACGACGTCGGCACGCGCATCCGGTGCCCCAGACCCTCCGGCAGCGACGAAGGCCTCGACCTCGTCGGGATGCAGGACCACGTCGGCACCGAGGGCGAGGGCCCGCTCGCGTGCGGCCGGATTGGGGTCGACCCCGATGATCGTGCGCGGAGCCCGCGTGCGGGTGAGCTGCAACAGTCCGAGTCCCATGAAGCCGAGCCCGACGACGGCGACCCGGCTTGCGGGGGAGACGGGCGTGCGGGAGATCGCCTCCTCCAGTGTGGCGATCGGCTCGCCGATGGCGTGCGTCGGAGCGAGGCCGGCGGGGATGGGGAGGGTCGCGTCCGCGTCGAGGAGAGCGTGGGTGGCGAATCCGGAACCGCCGAGCCCGGTGACGAGATCGCCGACGGCCCAGCACGAATCGGGTGAGCCGACCGCGACGACGCGGCCCGCGGTCTCGTGGCCGAGCTCGATCGGCGCGCCGCCTTCGGGTCCGCGCAACCATGGGCTCAGGTCTGATGTGCACACGCCGCTGGCGAGCACCTCGATCAGAATCTGCCCGCGGGCCGGTTCGGGGGTGGCGACTTCGTCGATGCGGGAGGTTCGCGGGGCGACGACGCGGCTGATGAGCATGGTGTCCTTCCGGTTCGGGATCGACGGCCAGTGTAGCGTCGTGGTCGGATGTGGTACTACGTGGACCGCGATCCGAAAGAGGCAATTTCAGCCCCGAACGCGCATTCAGAGGTGTTTCCTGACCATTTCAGGGCATCCGGGATGTTTCGTTGAGATGAAATTGTGCCGAATGTCTTGTTACCGTTCCCTCTTTCGTCTTAGGCTGGCCTCAAGTGGTATAGCTTTGGGATACATCACCACGGAAGTTCGGGGCTTCGGAACCCACACGGAAGCAAGCGGAAGCCTCACGGAAGTTCAGCGGTTCAAAGGAGAAGATGATGCACGGCTATCGAGCAGCGGTGATCGCGGCAGGAGGCCAGGGGCGGGTTCACGCCGCCGGCTACCTCGCCGATGACCGCGTCAGCCTGGTCGCCGTCGCCGATGTGAACCGCGACACAGCCGCCGCACTTGCCGGCGAGTTCGGCATCGATGGCGTCTTCACCGACTACCGCGAGATGCTGCAGACCGTGCGGCCCGACATCGTCAGCATCTGCACGCCGCCCGCGTTCCACCTCGACGCGGTGACCGCCGCTGTCGAGGCCGGAGTGCGTGCCATCCACTGCGAGAAGCCGATCGCACTCACCTACGCCGACGCTCTGCAGCTGCAGGCTGTCGCCGACGCGGCGGGCGTTCAGCTGACCGTGAACCTGCAGCGCCGGTTCGAGCCGGTGCACCGCTTCGCCCGCGAGCAGTTGGCGGCCGGAGCCATCGGCGACCTCGTCAGCATCGAGGGCTACTGCCCGAACCTGCTCGACTGGGGCAGCCACATCCTCGACCTGATCCTCTTCTACCGCGGGGATGCCGCGGTCGAATGGGTCATCGGGCAGATCGACGTGACCACCAATCGCTACGTGTACGGCGCGTTCGTCGAGACGTCATCGATCACTCAACTGGCCTGGCCGGATGGGGTGCGGGCGACAATCTCGACCGGTCGCGAACCGGCAACGCCCATCCTGAACTTGGAGAACAATCTCGGACTGATTCTGCAGGGCACCCGCGGCCGCATCGTGGTGCGCGGGTCGGAAGCGCTGGTGCACCGGTTCGGGGCCACCGACATCCGGTTCGCCTCGCCGTACGGCACCGACCCGGCGAACTGGGACCACGGGATCGACCCCGCGATCTTTGCCTGCACCGCCGCTGCGGTCACCGACCTCGTCGACGGACTCGAGACCGGGCGCGAGCCCGAGCTGTCAGGGCGTCACGGCCTTGCCGGCGCCGAACTGATCTTCGCCACCTATGAGAGCAGCCGGTCGCGCCGCCGAGTGACACTGCCGCTCGACCGCCACGACAACGCCCTGCTCTCCGGCCTCGAACAGGGAATGTGGTCGCCCGTTGGCGAACTGCGGTCCACCTACTAGGAACCGACGAAGACAATGACGCCTTCCGTACTCGCGAGCGACGTGCTCACCGCCCAGGTTGTGATCGCGGGCGACGACGTGTATGAAGACCTCTTCACCGCGAGTGTCGAGCTGCAGGACCTGCTGGCCTCGGCGGGGTTCGTCACGCGGGTACGGATGGGCACCGGACTTTTCGCGCATCCCCTCACCGACGATCTCATCGTGCTCTACCGCGCCGCCGGCAGCTTCACGACGGCCGAGCAGCGCGGGCTGGCGGATGCGGTCGCCGCGGGGGCCGGACTGCTAGCGATCCACTCGACCGCGGTCTTCGACGGCGGCACCGACTTCGACTCCGAACCCGGCACCGACCCCGACACCGACCTCCTCGCCCTCTTCGGTGCGCGGTACGTCGGCCACGGCCCGCAGCCGCACGAGAGCCGCTTCAGGGTGGAGCTCGCCCCGCATCCCGTGACCGCCGGGCTCGATCCGTTCGAGCTGACCCATGAGCATTACCGCACCGAGCTGGCCGACGATGCGGAGATCGTCGCCTGGCGTGAGGCGCCATACGGCTCCGAGCCGCTCGTCGTCGTGCACGAGTACGGCGCCGGACGCGTCTGCTTCGTTCAGTTCGGCCACGACCTGCGTATGTGGGACGAGCCCGGCGTGCGCGACACCGTCATGAACGCGGCCGCCTGGCTCACGGCCGCACCGAAACCCAACGAGAACGAGGACTGATCCGCACATGCGTGTTCTTCTGCGTCGCGCCGTCTTCTACGTCATCACGGCGTGGGCGGCGATCAGCCTGAACTTCCTGCTTCCCCGCATCATGCCGGGCAGCCCGGCGTATGCTCTGATCGCGAAGTTCCATGGCATGCTCTCGCCCCAGGCCGTCGAGGCCCTGCGTGTGCTTTTCGGGCAGAGCAAGGCGAGCCTCTGGCAGCAGTACATCGACTACTGGCACAACCTGTTCACCGGCAACCTCGGCATCTCGTACGCCTATTACCCGGCCCCCGTCGCCGACGTGCTGAGCACCAGCATCGGCTGGACCCTCGTGC
>JAODAU010000318.1 GCA_025463615.1 Microbacteriaceae bacterium
GGCGAGCTGCACATCCCCGACCTGCAGCCCGGGTCGTCGATCATGCCCGGCAAGGTCAACCCGGTGATTCCCGAGGCCGTGCTCATGGTGGCCGCGCGGGTCATCGGCAACGACGCGACGATCGCCTGGGCCGGCGCGTCCGGCGCCTTCGAGCTCAACGTGGCCATCCCCGTGATGGGCACCGCCCTGCTCGAGTCGATCCGGCTGCTCACCAACTCCACGATCGCCCTCGCCGACAAGACCATCGACGGCCTCGAGGCGAACGTGGATCGCGCACGAGCCTTCGCGGAGTCGTCGCCCTCGATCGTGACGCCGCTGAACCGGGTGATCGGCTACGAGGCCGCCGCCAAGGTCGCCAAGAACGCCGTGGCGAAGGGCCTCACCGTGCGCGAGTCGGTCATCGACCTGGGCTTCGTCGACCGTGGCGAGGTCTCGCTCGACCAGCTCGACACCGCGCTCGACGTGCTCTCGATGACGCGGCCGCCGCAGCGCTAGGGCGCCGGCGTCGGCGTCGCGGTGGGCGCGTCGGTGGCGAGCGGGATCGGCGAGCCGTCGAGGTTCGTCACGTGCCGCTTGCCCACGGCGGCGGCGAGACTGAGCGGCAGCAGCACGCTGACGGCGTCGTTCGCCTTGGGCGAGGCCGTGCACGAGTTGATGGCAACGGCCTTCGCCCCGGGCGCGGCCGCGGGCCGGCCGTAGAAGACGCCGATCGCGATCGTCGTCGTGTTCTCGACGACGACGGCCGTGCGGGGGATGCACCGGGAGTCGCCGCGCAGCTGCACCACGATCGACGCGCTGTCGAGCGCATCGATGCCGACCGGCGGCTGGGTGCCGATGTAGCCGTCGTTGGCGCGGGTGGCGATGCGGTTCCAGTCCGGGAGCTCGAACAGGTAGGCGGGCGTGCGCTTGGCGCTGTTTACCGCCCGGTATCGCACGACCGGCTGCTGCACCAGCCCGGACGGCGCGGTGGTGGCGTTCTCGACGATGCGGTCGACGATCATGGGCGTGGGATATCCCCACATCTCGTGCACGACGCTCGTGGTGCGCACCGACGCAGTCACGGTGGCCACGTAGGCCGCGACGAGGTTCCACCCGGTGAGCAGCAGCGCGAGGGTGGCCAGAATGGCCACGGTGCGATGGATGCCGACGGAGATCGACGACGGCCCACCGTCCCACGCCGACCGACGATTCCAGGTCGTGAGCACACGCCATTGCCCCCGGGGTGCCACCACTCCCCACAGGGTCAGGATGGCCAGCCCGGCGACAATCGCGATCGAAGTCAGGCTCACCTGAATAGCCTAGGCTGTCTACCCCAGCCGGGGGGATGTCCGGCCCGGCGACTCGTCGGCCGCCGGGCCGATTCCCAGTTTGGTGCCCCCGGCACGGGGTCGCGGATCAGGCCAGCTCGTTCGACTCCAGCATCTCGGTGACGAGCGCGGCGATGGCGGAACGCTCCGAACGCATCAGCGTGATGTGCCCGAACAGCGCGTGGCCCTTGAGCGTCTCGATGACCGAGGCGACGCCGTCGTGGCGCCCCACCCTCAGGTTGTCGCGCTGGGCGACATCGTGGGTGAGCACGACGCGCGAGTTCTGGCCGATGCGGCTGAGCACGGTGAGCAGCACGTTGCGCTCGAGCGACTGCGCCTCATCCACGATCACGAAGGCGTCGTGCAGCGAGCGGCCGCGGATGTGCGTGAGCGGAAGCACCTCGAGCATCCCGCGCTCGATCACCTCGTCGAGCACGTTCTGTGAGACGACCGAGCCGAGGGTGTCGAAGACCGCCTGGGCCCACGGGTTCATCTTCTCCGCGGCATCCCCGGGCAGGAATCCGAGTTCCTGGCCGCCGACCGCGTAGAGCGGCCGGAACACCATGATCTTGCGATGCTGCTGCTTCTCGAGCACGGCCTCGAGGCCGGCGCAGAGCGCGAGCGCCGACTTGCCGGTGCCGGCGCGACCGCCGAGCGAGACGATGCCCATCTCCGGGTCGAGCAGCATGTCGATAGCGAGGCGCTGCTCGGCCGAGCGGCCGTGCAGGCCGAAGATGTCGCGGTCGCCGCGCACCAGCCGCATCCGCCCCCGCTCGGTGACGCGGCCCAGGGCCGACCCGCGGTCCGAGTGGATGACGAGGCCGGTGTTCACCGGCATGTCGCCGACGAGGCGGCTCGACAGCTGCTCGTCGTCGTACAGCTTCGCCATCTGGTCGGAGCCGAGCGTGATCTCCGCGGTTCCGGTCCAGCCGGAGTCGACGGCGAGTTCGGCCCGATACTCCTCGGCGGCGAGGCCGATCGAGGCGGCCTTGACGCGGAGCGGCAGGTCTTTGGAGACGACCACGACATCCAACCCGTCGTTCGACAGGTTGAGCGCGACGGCGAGGATGCGGGAGTCGTTGTCCTGCAGCTGCAGGCCGGACGGGAGCACCGACATGTTGGAGTGGTTGAGCTCGACGCGAAGGGATCCGCCCTCGCCGACCGCGATCGGGAAGTCGAGGCGCTCGTGCTGCACGCGCAGCTCGTCGAGGTTGCGCAGGGCCTGCCGGGCGAAATACCCGATCTCGGGGTCGTTCCGTTTGGATTCCAGCTCCGAGATCACGACCACCGGCAGAACCACGGCGTGTTCTGAGAACCGGAAGATCGCTTTCGGATCGGAAAGCAAGACCGAGGTGTCGAGAACGTAGGTGCGTTCGGCCGTTGCGGCCCCACTCCCCGATGCGTTCTGCTGGCTGGCGATCGGCTTGCTGTTATCCATAGAGGCCACGTGAACTCCATCCCCGCGTGCTTCGCACCCGGATCCGTATCTCGCGACGGCCAGTACTTCATATCGAAACGAACTTACGTGGCCGTCTCGACCAGGTGCCATACCTGATGAGTTGAAACTACGTTGGCAATGTGTCGGGGATGGTTCCGACACGCCCGCACAGATTACGCGAGGGTTAATTCCGCGCGCGCTCAGAGCGTGACGGCGGTGGCGAAGCTCATCAGCGAGTCGCGCAGCATGTCGAAGGTCTCCTCGTCGGTGGAGACGTGCGGCGCGATGCGCACCCGGCCCTGCCGGGTCGTCGCCGTGACGCCGTGGTTGAACAGGGACGCCGTGAGCACCGTCAGCTGGTCGGCCGCGGGCTCGAGCACCACGATCCCGGCCCGCTCATGCTCCGCGCGCGAGGAGACGACCGGCACGGCGAACTCGTCGGCCAGCTCGATCACGCGTGACACCTTCTCGGCCAGCCTGTCGTTGATCGCGCCGACGCCGACCGCCGCGATGTCCTCGAGCGCCATCGCGAAGCGCGACTGGGCGATCGGGCTGGGGTTGCTCACGCGGAAGGCTCCCGCGCCCTTCGTGGGCGGGTAGACGGCATCCAGCGGCATGTCCGGCTCGTCGGTGGCCGGGAAGCCGGAGAAGACGGGCGTGAGCTGCTCGGCGGCGCGGTCGCTGATCGCCATGAAGCCGGTGCCCCAGCCCGCGCGCACCCACTTCTGGCCGCCGGAGACCACGATGTCCGCAGCCTGCCACGGGGCGTCCACGACTCCGAAGCCCTGAATGGCGTCGACCACGAGCAGGCGGTCCCCGATCACCTGGCGGATGCCGTCCAGGTCGGCGAGGTACCCGGTGCGGAAGTCGACCAGGCTCACCCCCACCGCGACGGTCGACTTGGTGAGCTGCTCGCGGATGACGCCCGGGGTGACGGGGCCACCATCCGTGTCCAGCCAGGTCGGCTTGAGCACGCCGAGGGCGTCGGCCGAGCGCTGGGCCGCGAAGGTGAGCGACGGGAACTCGCCCGGCGAGAGCAGCACGCCGCCGGTGATGCCGAACATCGCGTGCATGAGCCCGTCGCTCGTGGTCGGCTGGAACACGACCTGGTCGGTGCGGAAGCCGGTGACCGCGGCGACGGCGTCGCGCACGCGGGCATCCTGCTGCTCGAGGCTCGCGAGGCTGCCGAAGCGGGCACGGCGCAGCAGCTCGATCTGCGCCTGCTCCTCCTCGACCACCGAGCGGCCGAGCGGGCCGACACGGGCGAAGTCGAGGTAGCCGGGTTCCTCGTCGAAGCCGGCGATGAAGTCGTCGATGGCGATCATTCACCCACCGTAGCGGCGCTCGCGGGTGGCGTAGTCGCGCAGGGCGCGCAGGAAGTCGACCTCGCGCAGGTCGGGGCCGAGCGCCTCCACGAAGTAGAACTCGCTGTGCGCGCTCTGCCAGAGCATGAAGTCGCTCAGCCGCTGCTCGCCCGAGGTGCGGATCACCAGGTCGGGGTCGGGCTGGCCGCCGGTGTAGAGGTGGTCGCCGATCAGCTCGGGGGTCAGGATGTCGGCGAGCGCGTCGAGCGTGCCGCCCTCGTCGCCGTGTTTCTTCACGATGCTGCGCATGGCATCCGCGATCTCGCGACGACCGCCGTAGCCGACCGCGAGGTTGACGTGCAGGCCGGTGTTGTCCTTGGTGCGCTTCTCGGCGGCCTTCAGCGTCGCGACCAGCTGCGGGGGCAGGCCGTCATCCGATCCCACGTGCTGCACCCGCCAGTCGCGGTAGTGCGAGATGTCGTCGGCCAGGTCGGCGATGATCTCGAACAGCTCGTCGAGCTCCTCGGAGGTGCGGCCGGTGAGGTTGTCCGTCGAGAGCAGGTACAGGGTGGCGACCTGGATGCCGAGGTCGTCGCACCAGACCAGGAACTCGCGGAACTTCGCCGCACCCGCCCTGTGCCCCGGCGCCGCGCTGTCGTGCAGCCGCTGCCGGGCCCAGCGCCGGTTGCCGTCAAGGATCATGGCCACATGCTTCGGCAGCTCCTGCGTGGAGAGCCAGCGGCGGATGCGGTTCTGGTAGAGCCCATAGAGCAGCCCGCTACCCAGGGGCACTTCCCGCTTCGCCACGTGCTTACGTTAGTCGAAAGGCGGCTGTGCGATTCCCAGCCGGGCGGCATCCGGCACCCCCTACGCTGGCGACATGACAGTGGATGACGCGGCCGGGCCCGATGACAACGGCGCTGACGACGGCGCCCCGGGCGTGCCCTACCTGCCGCTGCTCGACGACGCGCTGAGCGTTCCGCCCGAGGCGGAGGTGAAGCCCACCTGGCGCGGCTGGATCCACGCCGGCACGTTCCCGCTCGCGATCATCCTCGGCGTGGTGCTGATCGTGCTGGCCGACGGCGTGGTGGCCAAGCTGGTCTGCGCGGTGTTCGTGGTCTGCTCGATGCTGCTGTTCGGCGTCTCGGCGCTCTACCACCGCTTCAACTGGAAGCCGCAGACCAAGCGCCTGCTCAAGCGCTTCGACCATGCGAACATCTTCCTGCTCATCGCCGGTAGCTACACGCCGATCACGGTGCTGGCGCTGCCGCCGAAGAAGGCGATCATCCTGATCTGCCTGGTCTGGGGCGGCGCGCTGCTCGGCATCGCCTTCCGGGTGTTCTGGATCGGGGCTCCGCGCTGGCTCTACGTGCCGCTCTACCTGCTGCTCGGGTATGCGGCGTTCGCGTTCATCGTCGACTTCTTCGACGCGAACGCGGCCATGATCATCCTGATCCTGGTCGGCGGGCTGTTCTACACGCTGGGCGCGGTGGCCTACGGCTTCAAGCGCCCGAACCCGGTCCCCGGGGTGTTCGGGTTCCACGAGATCTTCCACTCGTTCACCCTGCTGGCGTTCCTCTGCCACTGGACGGGCATCCTGCTCATCGCCCTGCACCCGGTGTACGGCTAGCTAGGGTTTGTGCGGCTGGCCCTCGGCGGCGCGCTCGGCCTCGAGACGCTCGCGGATCTCGCCGCGGTAGCGCGTGCGGCGCAGGCGTCGCACCATGTCGAAGATGAGCACGATCGTGACCGCGCCGATGAGGAACATCGCGGTGAACCCGATCCAGCCCGGGGTCACCGAGTTCTCGTCGAACGGCTTCGGCGACGGCGTCGCGGCCAGGTAGAGGATGTCGGTGAGGGTCATTCTGCGCTCTCTTCGGATGTGGCTCCCGCGTCGTCGACGATGCCGGCGAAGAGGTCGTTCTCGGGCAATTCTGTCTCCACCAGGCTGCGGGCGAGCTGGAAGTCCTCGAAGGGCCAGGCCTCGCGCTGCAGGTCGTTCGGCCAGAAGAAGAAGGCGGAGTCGGGCGCGACCTGGCTGGCGTGCGAGCGCAGGGCCCGGTCGCGGAGGTCGAGCTGGTCGCCGACGGGGATGTGGGTGGTCGAGACATCCGCCCTGCCCGGCCGCCAGGAGCGGAACTCGGCCAGGCTCGCCGCGAATTCGGACGACGGGTCCGCGGCCATCGCGGCCTCGTACAGCGCGTCGACGCGGGAGGCGTTGAAGATCTGGTCGTAGTAGACCTTCTGCACCTGCCACGGCTCCCCCGCGTCGGGGTAGCGCGCGGCATCCGCGGCGGCGTCGATCGCGTACAGCGAGAGCTCGTGGGTGCGGATGTGGTCCGGATGCGGGTAGCCGCCGCCCTCCTCGTAGGTGACGAGCACCTGCGGCCGGAAGCGGCGGATGAGCCCCACGAGCGGCTCCGCGGAGGTCTCGAGCGGGATCACCGAGAAGCTGTTCGGCGGCACCGGCTCGCCGTTCTCGGGCAGCCCCGAATCCTGGTAGCCGAGCCAGCGGTGCTCGAAGCCGACGACCTCGCGGGCGCGGGCCATCTCGATGCGGCGAAGGCCCGCCATGTCGCGGTTGGCCATGGCCGTGGCATCCAGGGCCTCGTTCTGGATGTCGCCGCGCTCACCCCCGGTGCAGCTGACCACCATCACGGCCGCCCCCTGCCCCACGTAGTGGGCGTAGGTGCCGGCGCCCTTGCTCGACTCGTCGTCGGGGTGGGCGTGGACGGCCATCAGGCGCAGTGTCACCGAACTCCTAGCGTGGGTGGATAACCTTGACTCCAAGAGTAACCGCCCCGGAAAGAGCCATGACCGATACAGCAGTGGAGCTCGACGAGCGCTACGGGCGCACGCCGCGCCGCAAGCGACTCGACAAATGGATCTATATCGGCGGCGGCATCGCCGTGGCGATCGTGGTCACGGCGTGGGTCATCTGGGCGGGCCTCGACCAAGCCGGCGCGTCCCTCGAGACGCAGGACATCGGCTCCAAGAACGTCTCCTCGAGCGTCGTGCAGATCAACTACCAGGTCTCCATGACCGTCGGCAGCACGGCCAAGTGCGCGCTGCAGGTGGAGAACTCGGATCACGCCATCACGGGGTGGAGGATCGTCGACATCCCGGCCTCCACGCGCTTCACCAACAACTTCAGCACCCTGGTGCGCACCAGCGAGAAGCCCACCACCGGATTGATCTACCAGTGCTGGCTGACCTAAACTCGGAAGTTGACTTGGGAGGCCGGCCGTGTGCCGGTCTCTTTGTTTATGGCAACACCGTTTCTGAGGAGCACCATCATGTCCACCGAACCCACCGAGACCTGGCTCACCCAGGAAGCGTTCGATCGCCGCACCGCGGAGCTCGAACAGCTCTCCGGTGAGGGCCGCACCGAGATCGCCAAGAAGATCGAGGCCGCGCGCGAAGAGGGCGACCTCAAGGAGAACGGCGGCTACCACGCGGCCAAGGAGGAGCAGGGCAAGATCGAGGCGCGCATCCGCGTGCTCACCGAGCTGCTGCGCCACGCGAAGGTCGGCGAGGCGCCGGCGAGCACCGGCGTCGTGCAGTCCGGCACCGTCGTGACCGCGCGCGTGCTCGGCGACGAGGAGGTCTTCCTGCTCGGCAGCCGCGAGATCGTCGGCGAGGACAGCGACCTGGATGTCTACAGCGAGGGCAGCCCGCTCGGCGCCGCGATCCTCGGCCACAAGGTCGGCGAGACGGTCACGTACACCGCGCCCAACGGCAAGGAGATCACGGTCTCCATCGACAAGGTCGAGACCTACACGCCCTAACGCCCGCCGGGGCCACTACGACATTCTCTGTCCATAACTCCTGCTCGATTCGCGAATCGGTGCCGCAAGCCTCGGAAATTGGGCGGTTGGTTTGCGGCTGCAGGAGTTATGCACAGCGGCCGGCGGGACGACACCGCGACTTCTGCGGCCATCCAGCGTCCCGGCGCCTGGTCCCCCGTGGGCTGCTCCCCGTTCGTAACTCCTGCACGCTCATGCGAACCGGGTGAAAAGCACCGGTAATCGGGACATACCGCCGAAATTGCAGGAGTTACGCACAGGGGCGAGGGCTAAAAGTCGATCCTGGGCTCGTATCCCGCGTCGATGAGGTGCGAGAGCACCCGCTGCACGTGCTCGGGCCCGCGCGTCTCGATGCTCAGCTCGAGCTCGACCTCGCTGATCAGCGCGTTGCGGCCGTGCCGCGTGTGCAGCACCTCCACCACGTTCGCGTTCGCCTCCGAGATGAGCTCGGCCACGCGCGCCAGCTGGCCGGGGCGGTCCGGCAGCATCAGCCGCAGCTTGAGGTAGCGGTCGGATGCCGCCAGCCCCCGCGAGATCACCCGCTCCATGACCAGCGGGTCGATGTTGCCCCCGCTGAGGATCGCGACGGTGGTTCCCGCATCCTTCACCTGCCCGGTGAGGATCGCGGCCACGGAGACGGCGCCGGCCGGCTCGACCACGAGCTTCGCGCGCTCGAGCAGCACCAGCATGGCGCGGGCGAGGTCGTCGTCGGTGACCGTGACGATCTCGTCGACGGCCTCGCGCACGATCTCGAAGTTGAGCAGCCCGGGCTTGGAGACCGCGATGCCGTCGGCGATGGTGGGCGCGATCCGGATCTCGGTGGCCGCTCCCTCGCGCAGGGACGGCGGGTAGGCGGCGGCGTTGGCCGCCTGCACGCCGACGATGCGAACCGACCGGCCCTCGCTGGCGAAGCGCTGCTTGAGCACGCTCGCGACGCCGGAGATGAGTCCACCGCCGCCGATCGGGATGATGACGGTGTCGAGGTCGGGCACCTGGTCGAGGATCTCGAGGCCGAGGGTGCCCTGGCCGGCGATCACGTCGGGGTGGTCGAACGGCGGGATGAAGACGGCGCCGGTGCGCTCGGAGAACTCGGCCGCGGCGCGCAGGGCGCCGTCGACGGCGTCGCCGCGGAGCACGACATCCGCCCCGTAGCTGCGGGTGGCCTGCAGCTTCGGCAGGGCGACGCCGACCGGCATGAAGATGGTGACCGCGATGCCGAGCTCACGACCGGCGAGCGCGACGCCCTGGGCGTGGTTGCCAGCGGATGCGGCGACAACCCCGCGCGCCTTCTCCTCGTCGGTGAGCTGCGAGAGCCGGTTGTAGGCGCCGCGGATCTTGTACGAGCCGGTGCGCTGCAGGTTCTCGCACTTGAGGTAGACAGGAAACCCGAGCACTTCGGCAAGGAAGTTGGAGTTCTCCATCGGTGTGAGGTTCGCCGCGCGCGCGACTACTTCACGCGCGGCCTCGAACTCGGCCAGCGTCGGGCCAGCCAGAGTGGTTTCAGGCATTCCGAGCTGTCTCTTTCAAACCG
>JAODAU010000092.1 GCA_025463615.1 Microbacteriaceae bacterium
CTACACCGAGAACGGTCTCATCGAGTCGAGCCCCACCTTCATGCTGCTGCTCGCCCTCTCCCTGGTGCTGGAGCCGGGCCCGCGATATCCCGGCCGTGCGCGTCCTCAGAGGCCGTACGCGCTCGCCGAGCCGCTGCCGATCGCGCGGCGTGAGCGCACCCTGGTCTGACCGTTCCCGATTCGTGACGAAACGTTCCCCATTAAGGTGGACGCGCGGCACGCTTTCGAGATAAAATCGCGGCAGGGCTCGACGGCGCACCCACGCCAACCCAGTCACCCGACTCTCGCCCGAAGAGAAACTGCGTACCCAATGTCCCGAAAAATTGGTTATGCCGCTGGAGCATTCGATCTGTTCCACGTCGGCCACCTCAATATCCTCAAGCACGCCAAGAGCGAGTGCGACTACCTCATTGCGGGTGTCGTCTCCGACGAGATGCTGCAGCTGACCAAGGGCATCACCCCGGTCATCCCTCTCGCCGAGCGCCTCGAGATCGTGAGCCACATCAGCTACGTCGACGAGGCGCGAGCCGAGGTCGTGGCCGACAAGCTCGAGACCTGGCAGGACGTGAAGTTCGACGTCTTCTTCAAGGGCGACGACTGGCGCGGCACCGAGAAGGGCCTGCGCCTCGAGCGCGAGTTCGCGGCCGTGGGCGTGGAGGTCGTGTACTTCCCGTACACGATGCACACCTCGAGCACGCAGCTGCGGCGCGCGCTCGACGCCCTCAGCGCCGGCGCCGACCCGCGGGTCTCGACCGGCTCGTAGGGTTCGGCCCTCAGCCAGCGAAGCGGTCGGTCGCCTCGATCAGCGCGTCGAGGATGCCCGGCTCGTCGTACGAGTGCCCGGCATCCGGCACCATCACGAAGTCGGCCTCCGGCCACGCGCGGTGCAGGTCCCACGCGGTGATCGGCGGCGTGCAGATGTCGTAGCGGCCCTGCACGATCACCGACGGGATGTCGCGCAACCGGTGTGCATCGCGGATCAGCTGGCCGTCATCGAAGAAGCCCTGGTTCACGAAGAAGTGGTTCTCGATGCGGGCGAAGGCGACCGCGTAGCGCGGCGCGGTGAACGCGGCCACGACATCCGGTCGGCTCAGCAGCGTGATTGTGGATGACTCCCAGCGCGACCACGCGACGGCCGCCGGCTCGTGCACGGCCGGGTCGGGGTCGTTGAGCAGGCGGTGGTACGCCCCCATCATGTCGCGGCGGTCCGCGGGCGCGACCGGGGCGACGAACGACTCCCACAGGTCGGGGAAGATCTGCTGGGCGCCGCCGGCCTCGTAGAACCAGTCCAGCTCGGTCTTGCGCAGCGTGAAGATGCCGCGGAGCACGAGCTCGGTCACGCGCTCGGGGTGTTTCTCGGCGTAGGCGAGGGCGAGCGCGCTCCCCCACGAGCCGCCGAGCACGAGCCAGCGGTCGATGCCGAGGTGCTCGCGCAGGGTCTCCAGGTCGGCCACGAGCGTCCAGGTGGTGATGGCGGCCAGGTCGGCGCCGGGCTCGCTGGCGTGCGGCACGCTGCGGCCCGATCCGCGCTGGTCGAGCAGGATGATGCGGTACTTGGCCGGGTCGAACAGCCGCCGGTGCTGCGGCGTGGCCTCACCGCCGGGGCCGCCGTGCAGGAACACCGCCGGCTTGCCGTCCGGGTTGCCGCACGCCTCCCAGTAGATACTGTTGCCGTCGCCGACCTCCAGCAGGCCGCTCTCGTACGGTTCGATCTCGGGGTAGAAGGTGCGCACGGTGTCGAGCCTATCGACACGGTCGCTGGGGTTCTCGAAGCGGCCCCTTCGAGTGCCTCAGGGACCGGACTCAGGCGTCGGCGAGCAACTCGAGGATCGCGTCGCCGTACTTCGCCAGCTTGTTCGCGCCCACGCCGGTCATCGTGCCGAGCTGGTCGAGCGTGGTCGGCTTGCCGGCCGCGATCTCGCGCAGCGTCGCGTCGTGGAAGACGACGTAGGCCGGCACGCCCTGCTCCTTGGCCTCGGCCGCGCGCCAGGCCCGCAGCGCATCGAACACGGGCACCTGCTCCTGCGGCAGGTCGGCGATGGCCACCCGCCGCGCCTTGGATGCCCGCGCCGGCCGCTCCGGCTCGCGCCGCAGCATCACGGCCCGCGACCCGGTCAGCACGGCGGCGCTCGCCTCCGTCGTCACCAGCGTGCCGAAGCCGTCGCTGTTCACCGCGAGCAGTCCCTGCGCGAGCAGCTGCCGCACGACCCCGCGCCACTCCTGCTCGGTGAGCTCGGTGCCGATGCCGAACGTGCTCAGGGAGTCGTGCCGGTTCTGCGTGACCCTGGCCGTCATCCGCCCCAGGAGGATGTCGACGAGCTGGCCCGCGCCGAACTTCTGGTTGCGCTCGCGCGCGAGCCGCACCACGGTGGAGAGCAGCTTCTGTGCCGGAACCGTGCCGTCCCAGGCCTCCGGCGGTGCGAGGCAGGTGTCGCAGTTGCCGCACGGCGTGGAGGTCTCGCCGAAGTAGGCGAGCAGCTGCACGCGGCGACACTCCACCGTCTCGCAGAGGGCGAGCATGGCGTCGAGGTGGGCGCTGAGCCTGCGGCGGTGCGCGTCGTCGCCCTCGGACTCGTCGATCATGCGGCGCTGCTGCACGACATCCTGAAGCCCGTAGGCCAGCCAGGCGGTCGAGGGCAGGCCGTCGCGGCCGGCGCGGCCGGTCTCCTGGTAATAGCCCTCCACCGATTTGGGCAGGTCGAGGTGCATCACGAAGCGCACGTCGGGCTTGTCGATGCCCATGCCGAACGCGATCGTGGCGACCATCACGATGCCGTCTTCGCGCAGGAAACGCGACTGGTTGGCGGCGCGCAGCTTCGAGTCGAGCCCTGCGTGATAGGGCAGCGCGGGGATGCCGTTCTGCACGAGGAACGCGGCCGTCTGCTCCACGGACTTGCGCGAGAGGCAGTAGACGATGCCCGCGTCGCCCGGGTGCTCGCTGCGCAGCAGTTCGAGCAGCTGCTGCTGCGGCGAATTCTTGGGCGCGATGCGGTACTGGATGTTGGGCCGGTCGAAGCTCGCGACGAAGTGCCGCGCGTCCTCCAGCTGCAGCCGCTTCTGGATCTCGAGGTGCGTCTGCTCGGTGGCCGTCGCTGTGAGGGCGATGCGCGGCACGTCGGGCCAGCGCTCGTGCAGCATCGAGAGCTGCAGGTAGTCGGGCCGGAAGTCGTGACCCCACTGCGACACACAGTGCGCCTCGTCGATGGCGAACAGCGCGATCGGCGCCCGGTCCAGCAGCTCGGTGGTGGTCGAGACGCGCAGGCGTTCGGGGGCGAGGTAGAGCAGGTCGAGCTCGCCGGCGAGGAACGCGCGCTCAACGGATGCCCGCGCCTGCGCGTCCTGCGTGGAGTTGAGGTAGGCCGCCCGCACGCCGACCGCGGAGAGCGCATCCACCTGGTCCTGCATCAGCGCGATGAGCGGCGAGATCACGACGCCGGTGCCCTCGCGCACGAGCGCGGGGATCTGGTAGCAGAGCGACTTTCCGCCGCCGGTGGGCATGAGCACGAGGGCGTCACCGCCGCCGACGACGTGCTGGATGATGTCGGCCTGGTCGCCGCGGAACTCGTCGTACCCGAAGACGGTGTGCAGGGCATCCGCCGGGTTCGCGTACTTGGAGGCCGCCGCCGCGACGGGCGCGAGCGCGATCAGGTCGTGCTCTGCGGGTGGCGGGGGCGCGTCGAAGGCGTCAGGGGGGACGAGGTCATCCGGGTCCCAGGGCGCGCTCCAACTCACCGGGTGAGTCTAACTTCCGCCGGTGACAGTCCCGCCCGATCGGTTGAAGGTGCGGATGACTCGAGGGCTGTGTACAGCCGACGCTCTAACCTTTTGTAGTAGTACGTTGATACAGTCGGAGACAAACGTAAGGGAGTGACCATGCAACACGCAGTGCTGCCGACGCTGCTGGTCGTGATGCTCGGCATCACCGCGCTGACCTGGCTCCCTGCCTACCAACGCCACCTCGTGTCGAGCTTCTACCGCCGCACGCCGATCGAGATCCCGGACCAGGTACGACCGCGGCTGGTGCGTCGGCTGACCAGAACCACACGCTGGAGCGGGATCCCCACCGCAGTGATCGTCGCGATCGGATGGGCGTGCCACGGCGACGCCGACTGGATGGACCTGCGACTCTGGGTTGCTGCCGGTATATCAACGGGGCTGCTCGGCCTAGTGGTCTCCGCGCTCATACCGGAGGCGCGCGGCCCGCACACGTCGCGGGTCGCCCGCATGCGACGTCCGACGGTGGGCGACTACGTGCCACTGTGGTCGCGTCTCATCGGCTGGACGACTGTGATGGCGCTGGGCGCGATCCTGGTGACCTCGAGTGCCGTCACCGGAACGTTCCCTGCTGGTTCGCGCGCCCTCGCGCTCGTCCTGCTGCTCTTCGCCGCCGGGCAGGTGGCGTCGGCAGTGATCGTGCGGCGCCCCCAGCCCGCCGAGTCACCGCTCGAACTGGTGTGGAG
This sequence comes from Microbacteriaceae bacterium, assembly GCA_025463615.1. The sequence goes on from JAODAU010000092.1 coordinate 4,461, forward strand.
CGACGCACTACGCGCGCAATCGCTCATGGAGCTCCTGTACCTCCCGATCTTCGCGACCTATTCCGTGTACATCGCCATTTACTACGAAACGCCCTCGACGATGCCGGGCGCCCTTCACGTATGGGGCGGGGCGGGCGTGGCGATCGGCTTCCTCGGCTTCTTCGCGATCGCCGTCATCAGCCGATCGACGCGCTACCGCTTCCTGGAGCGACTCTGGCCGCGGGGCGTCTCGTGGGACGAGGAGGACCGCATCTGGGCCGAGAAGGCGGCCGCGAAGTGATCGTGCTGGATCCCCGTTCGGCGACGCCGCCGTTCGAGCAGGTGCGGGTGCAGATCATCGCCGACATCCGTTCGTCCGCCCTCCCGGCCGGCAGTCGCCTGCCCACGGTGCGCCGGCTGGCCGCGGACCTGGGGCTCTCGGCCAACACCGTGGCGCGCGCGTATCGGGAGCTCGAGGCCGACGGTTTCGTGCAGACGAGCGGTCGGAGGGGCACGTTCGTGAGCAACCCTAACGAGTCGGCACTCACCGTCGTGCAGGAGGCGGCCCGCGCCTACGCCGAGCGCGCCGACTCGCTGGGGCTCTCGCGCGAGCAGGCGCTCCGCGTGGTCACCGCGGCGGTGTCCGCGCGCGTCGCGAACGCCTAACCGCGGTCGCCGCGCAGGATCGCCCAGCTGTCGAGCGTGGTCCACTCGCCCTTGAACCAGTCGGCCTCGACGGCGCGGCCCTCGTGGCGGAAGCCGACGCGGCCGAGCAGGGCGGCGACGCGGTCGTTGCGGGCGTCGCTCAGCGCCATCACTCGGTGCGCGCCGTGCCAGTCGAACGGGTGCGCGACCAGCGCGGAAAGCCCCTCCGTGGCGTAGCCCCGGCCCTGGATGTCGAGGGTAACCCCCAGCTCGTAGCTGTCCGGCTGGTCGGCCAGGGTGTGCACCGCGAGGTCACCCACCAGGCGGTCGCCGTCGCGCATCGCCAGCTGCAGCCACTCGCCGGGGCCGGGGAAGTCGGCCGGCTGCGTCTCGACCAGGCGGATCGCGTCATCCCGCGAGTAGTCCTCGCCCCAGGACTGGAAGCGGGCCACCTCGGGGCGGGTGCGGTAGGCGACGAGGCCGTCGACATCCGCGAGCCCGAGCGGCTGGATCACCAGACGCTCGGTCTCGAGCCTCACTCGGTGACCCCGTACGGCAGGCCGGTCGGCGGCGGGGGCGTGGCATTGAAGACGTAGGGCTGCCCGGTGGGCGGCGGGGGCGGCGTCACGGTGCGCACCCGCGCGAGGCCCAGCCGCTTGTGCAGCGCGACCACGATGACGGCGTAGATCGCCATGGTGACGAGGGTGACCGTGGGCCCGGTCCAGTCGCTGGTCTTCGAGTTCACGTCCACCAGCCCGAACGCACCGACGATGAAGATGACCGTGTTGTTGACCGTGTGCGCCGCGATCGACGCCTCGAGGCCGCCGGTGCGCCAGGTGAGGTAGGTGGCCGAGAGCGCGAAGACCGAGACGTCGATCATGCCCCAGACGTCGTACGCGTGGCTGAAGGTGAAGAACGGGATGGGGATGAGGATCGCGAACAGCGGATGCTTCAGCCATCCCCCGATCGTCTGCATGAGGTAGCCGCGGAACACGAACTCCTCGGCGGCGGCCTGCACCGGCACCAGCAGGAGGGAGACGATCACCACGGGCCAGGTGTTCGGCGTCACGACCGCCCTGGGGGCGTCGCCGCCGAACAGCGGCTGCACGAAGAACGAGAAGACGGTGGAGAGGCCGAACGCGACGACGACGGGGATGGCGAGCCACAGCATCCACCGCCAGCGCAGCCGGCCGACGACCGACGCGATCAGGCCGGTCGGGCGCGGACCCATGATGCACCGCGCGAGCCAGACCGAGGGCAGCAGCACGGCCACCGACGCGAGCGTGAGGCCGAGGATGAGCGGCTGGCTGTTGTCGATGCGGTAGGCGACCAGGTCGTTCAGCAGGTGCTGTTGGCCGGGGATGAGGAACACGAGCGCCACGAACACGATGGTGAGCACCACCGTGAGCCCCAGGAAGAACCCGAACCCGATCAGCCCCGTGACGAGCGGGCGCCACCAGCGGTAGTTCGGCGCGGTGCGGGCCAGGCGATGGAAGGGATAGTCCACAGGCCGATGATAGGCGACCCGGCCCGCGGGAACCGTCAGTCCACACCCTCCGAGAGCAGCGCCGCCGACATGGCCGGCACCTCGAACTCCGCGCCCGCGCGCACGGTGTCGCCGGATGCCGCCAGCAGCACGGTGCCGGCCGGCGCGACCAGCCGGGCCGCGGCATCCGTCCAGTTGAGGGCGAACACGAGCGAGGAGCCATCGGATGCCGTGGACCTGCGCGTCAGGAGCCCGGGCCGCTGATGCGCCCAGCGGGTCCCGGGCTCCGGCCGGTCGCCCAGCAGGGCGACGATCACCGCGCGGCTGGCCGCGTCGCGGCTCCGCGCGTAGTCCACGGAGGGGTAGCTCGCGACGAGCACGGCGGTGCCGTCACCGTGGCGATTCGACGTGATGCCGGGCGAGCCGTCGCCGAACGTGCCGAGCACGGTCGCGCCGGCGGCATCCAGCAGCTCCTTCTGCCAGCCGGAGGCGAGCCGCCCCCACTCGGTCTCGATGGCGTCGCCGCCCGAGGTCGTGGTTTCGAGCTCGCGGGCGCCGAACAGCCCCTCGAAGGCGGCGGGCGGCACGGTCGGCCGGCGGTGGCCGGTCGGCGCGTACTCCCCCGGGCTGGCCTCGGCGACCAGTCGTCCGCCGGCGGAGACCCACGCGGCGAGCGCCGTCATCACCGAATCGGACGCCACTGTCGGCATCGGCCAGTACAACGTGGAAAGGTGGGCGGGCACGCCCGTCGCCGCGACGTCGTCCTCGTGCAGGATCGTCACCTCGACGTCGGCGTCGGTGAGCAGGCGGTACGCCCCCATCACCGCGTCACGGTACAACCCCATCGTGCGGTCGGTGGCGAAGGCGTGCAGGGCCGAGAGCCGCGAGACCACGAGGCCCACACGCGGTGCGGATGCCTCCCTCCCCTGCAGCAGCGCCTGCTCGGCCACCCCGGCGAACGCGGTCACCGCGGCCACCCGCTCGGTGACGCTCCCGTCGGGCGCGGTCAGCCCGTAGCCCGGGCTCTCCGGCCCGAGCAGCTCAGGCCGCCACTGCCAGAACATCACGCCGGTGGCGCCCGCGGCGAGCGCGTTCCACATCCACAGCGTCACGACCTCGGGGCGCGGCTGGCCGGTGCTCGCCTCGCCGTCGCGCCTGCCTCGGCCGCCCTGCAGCTCGGCCTGCCAGAACGGCTTGCCGCGGGAGGCGTCGCGGGCGGTGTCGAGGTTGAAGAGGTGCTCCACGTGGTCGTCATCCATGAGCCAGGTGGGGAAGCTCGACGTGCCGAACGCGTCGACGCTGTTCGTGAGCGTGAACTCGTCGAGCGTGTGCGTGGCGAGCTGCCCGGTGAATCCGCTGAGCGCGACGTGCGTCATCACCGTGGTGCCGGATGCCGCCGCCCGCACCACCTCGACGCGACGGTCGAGCCAGCGGGCCAGGTTGTCGAACCAGAACGCGCGCCAGTCGAGCAGGTCGGGCACCGCCTCGAACACCCGCGGCGGCTTCACCTGCGACCAGTCCGAGTAGCGCCGCGACCAGGCCTCGTTGAGGGCGTCGATGGTGCCGTACTTCGTGCGCAGCCAGTCGATGAACCGCGCCACCGACGCGTCGCAGTAGCAATATATGCGCTCCGGGTAATACGACGCGGGCTCGAGGTGCGGCTCGTTCCAGACATCCCACACGTCGAGCGTGCCAACCCCGTCGTAACGCCCGACCAGCGCGGTGAGGAACGCGGATGCCGCGCCCCACACCTCGTCGTTGTCGAAGCACAGCCCCGGCCAGCCGCCACCGGGCGTGTTCATGGCGGCGGTGAGCTGGATGGCGCGGCCCTCCGCGTCGACGTAGCGCGCGTGCGGGGCATCCGCCTCGAGCCAGTAGGGCGCGTTCTCGATGATCGTGTTGACCACGATGCGCAGGCCGAGCTCGTCGGCGTAGGCGGTCAGTTCGTCCAGGTCGGCGAAGTCGTACTCGCCCGGCCGTGACTCGATCCAGCTCCAGCAGGCCCAGAGCTTGACGGTGTTGAGGCCGGCCTCGCGCATGCGCTCGAGGTCGCGGCGCCAGTCCTCGCGGGGCGGGTTCGGCGGGCGGTAGTACTGGGCTCCGAGCGTGGTCATCCCTTGACTCCTCCGAAGGTCAGGCCGCGCACCAGGAACCGCTGGGCCCCGATGCCGAGGATGAAGATGGGGATGATGGCCACGATCGCCGCGGCCGAGCTGCCGCCCCAGTCGATCGAGACGGAGCCGATGAACGACGACACCCCCACCGGCACCGTCTGCGTGTCCTGCCCGGAGAGCACGAGCGCGAACAGGAACTCGTTCCACGAGAAGATCACGCAGAGCACGGCGGTGGCCGCCATGCCGGGGGTCGTGAGGGGCAGGGCTATGCGCCAGAACGCCCCGAACCGCCCGGCGCCGTCGACCATGGCCGCCTCCTCGAGTTCGGGCGGCAACTCCTCGAAGAAGGAGCGCATCATCCAGATCACGATCGGCAGGTTGAACGACGTGTGCGCCAGGATCAGGGCGAGGTAGCTCCCGGTGAGGTGCAGCTGCTGGAAGATCACGAACATCGGCACGACCAGGGCGACGGCCGGCACCATCCTGCTGAACAGGATGAGACGGGCCCACCACTCCCGGCCGCGCACCGGCAGCCGCGCCAGCGAGTATGCAAACGGCACGCCGAGTACGAGGGAGAGGCCGGTGCTCCCGACACCGACGATCAGGCTGTTGATGAGGAAGTGCGTGAAG
>JAODAU010000105.1 GCA_025463615.1 Microbacteriaceae bacterium
ACGTCGCTGGGCTCGGCCAGGCGCTGGCCCAGCTCGACGCGGACGCCCCCGGCCTGATGCCCTACCACCAGGCACGCAACGAGCAGGCGATGGTGCACCAGTCGGTGGGCTACGCCCGCCTGCGCCGGCGGCTCGGCACGTTCGCGAGCACGGCATCCGTCGGGCCCGGCGCGGCCAACATGCTCACCGGGGCCGCCCTGGCGACGGCCAACCGGATGCCGGCGCTGCTGCTGCCCAGCGACACCTTCGCCACGCGCGTGGCCGACCCCGTTCTGCAGCAGCTGGAGCTGCCGCACGACACCGGCATCCAGGTCACCGACGCGTTCCGCCCGCTCTCGCGCTACTTCGACCGCGTGCAGCGGCCCGAGCAGCTGTTCTCGATCGCGCTCGCAGCGATGCGCGTGCTCACCGACCCGGCCGAGACCGGCGCCGTGACGATCGCGCTGCCCGAGGACGTGCAGGCCGAGGCGCTCGAGGTGCCCGAGGAGTTCCTGCAGCCGCGCGAGTGGCACCTGCGCCGCCCGCTGCCGGAGGCCGGGCCGCTCGCCCGCGCCGTGCAGGCCATCCGCGAGGCGCGGCGTCCGCTCATTGTCGCCGGCGGCGGCGTGCTGTACTCCGGCGCCGAGGACGCGCTGCGCGAGTTCGCCGAGCTCACCGGCATCCCGGTCTCCGCGACCCAGGCCGGCGTCGGCTCGCTGCCGTGGGACCACCCCGACTACGTCGGAGGCGTCGGCGCCACCGGCACGACCGCGGCCAACCGGCTCGCCCACGACGCCGACCTGGTGATCGGCATCGGCACGCGCTACAGCGACTTCACCACCGGCAGCAGGTCGGCGTTCCAGGATGCCGGCGTGCGCTTCGTCAACATCAACGTCGCCTCCTTCGACGCCTACAAGCACGGCAGCCAGCTGCCCGTGATCGCGGATGCCCGCGAGACCCTCACCGCGCTGGCCGACGCCCTGCGCGACCACCGCGTCGACCCGGAGTACTCCGCACGCATCGAGCGCGAGCGCACCGGCTGGAACGCCGTGGTCGACACCGCACTCGCCCCGACGGGCCGGGAGCTGCCGGGACAGCCGGAGCTCATCGGTGCGGTGCTGGCGGCATCCGACCCGCGCGACGTCGTGGTGCAGGCGGCCGGATCGCTGCCCGGCGACCTGCACAAGCTCTGGCGGGTGCGCGACCCGCTCGGCTACCACGTGGAATATGCCTTCTCGTGCATGGGCTACGAGATCGCCGGCGGACTGGGCGTGCGGCGCGCGGCGCCCGACCGCGACGTGATCGTGATGGTGGGCGACGGCTCGTACCTGATGCTGCACACCGAGCTGGTCACGGCGGTCGCCGAGCAGCTGAAGATCGTCGTAGTGCTGATCCAGAACCACGGCTACGCCTCGATCGGGCACCTCTCGGAGACCGTCGGCTCGCAGCGCTACGGCACGCGCTACCGCGGGCTGGACGGCGACCCGCTGCCCGTGGACCTCGCCGCGAACGCGCGCAGCTACGGCGTGCGGGTGGTCGACATCCCCGCCGGCGCGGACGTCACCGGGCAGCTGTCCGCCGCGATCACGCTCGCAAAGGGCAGCGAGGGGCCGACTCTCATCCAGGTCCCGGCCGACCCGCTGGTCTACGGGCCGGACGGTGAGGGGTGGTGGGATGTGCCGGTCGCCGAGACGTCCACGCTCGCGTCCACCGCGGAGGCGCGCGCGGAGTACCTCGAACAGCAGAAGGCGCAGCGCCCCCTACTCGGCTGACGGCCCCCGAGTGGGCGATATTTGTCGATGCGTGGCGCCGATTGCTGCAAATATCGCCCAGTCGGGGTCTTACTTGCCGACGACCGTGACGTCGAAGGAGTAGAGGTCGGGCCGGTAGCAGTGGTGGCCGAACTCCACCGCGAGCCCGTTGCTGTCGAAGGCCACCCGGTCCATGGTGAGCACGGCGGAGTGCCTGTCCAGGTCGAGCAGCTGCGCCTCGTCGGTGGTCGCCGATCGGGCGCCGATGCGCTGGCGGGCGACCCGGATCGTGACACCCCGCGCCCCGAGCACCTGGTAGAGCCCGAACTCCGCGAGCTCGTCCCGGTCGATGTCCACGAAGTCGGCAGGCAGGTAGTTCTCCAGCACGGCGAGCGGCACGTCATCCGCGAGGCGCAGGCGGCGCACGTGCAAGGTGGGCGCGCCGACGGCCACGCCGAGCTTCTCGGCGACGGCGGCACTGGCCGGCGCCTGGTCGCAGGCGAGCACCCGGGTGCTCGGCTTGCGTCCGGTGGAGGCCAGGTCGTCGAACAGGGAGGTCAGCTCGACCTTGCGGCTCACCTCGCCGTGCACGACCTGCGTTCCGATGCCGCGGCGGCGCACGAGCTGGCCCTTGTCCTCGAGATCCTGGATGGCGCGGCGCACGGTCGGCCGCGAGATCCCGAGCCGCTCGCCCAGCCCCACCTCGTTGTCGATGCGGGCGCCGGCCGGGATGCGGCCGTCGAGAATGGCGGCCTCGATGCGGCTGGCGAGCTGGTAGTAGAGCGGGATGGGACCCGACCGATCGATGTCGATGAACA
>JAODAU010000142.1 GCA_025463615.1 Microbacteriaceae bacterium
GGGCGTGGATAATGGCGGTGTCCCCGTGCTCGACGATGCCCGGCACCCCGACGCCCACGCCCAGCACGGACGACTCGGGAACACCCGACTCCTCGATCACGATGCCGATGCCCTCGGCCACGCTGGCGACGGCCTTCTCGGGGTGCAGCCCGTCGAGACGGTCGAGCGAGCGGTGCGAGGCGAGCAGCGTCATCCCGAGGTCGAAGAGCTCGACCAGGATGGCGGTCTCGCCGATGTCGACGCCGATCACGTAGCCGTGCGCCGGGTTCAGCCGAAAGAGGCCGCGCGGGCGGCCGCCGTTGGAGTCCTCGGAGCCGACCGCCTCGACCACGCCCTCGGCCATGAGCTCGCCGAGCACGTTGCTCACCGTGGCGAGGCTCACGCCGGATGCCGTGCCGACCTCCTGGCGCGTCAGCGGGCCCCCGAGGTGAAGGGCCCAGAGCGCGCGCGAGCGGTTGTTCCGGCGCAGGTCGCGCACGGTGCTCGCGGTGGCTGTCGGCATGGGAACTCCACTGGTCGGGTCGACACTGAACTGATCGGCTGCGGCGCCCTCGTAAGGGGGCACACGAGGGCCACGATACCGGACCCGGAACCCCGTCGGGCCGGGTTTCGGGTATTTTTTTTACGACGTGTCATAAGTCCCCGCGAAATCACCCCCGCATTGGGTGCAGAGGTTGCCGAGAGACCTGCATATGCTCGTTTGTGGGACCCGAGCCCTACCCTTTTTCAGACAACACTCTCCTGGAAAGAGCGCTCCTTGGTACCCTCAGCCGGTCGTGGACTCTTCGAACTGCTGATCGCAGAAGTCACGTACGACATCTCCTCGCTTCCCCCCTGCGCCGAGCGCGAAGAGCTCGAGGTCGCCCTCCTCGGGCTGCACAAGAAGCTGGAGTCGCTGCCCGCGGCGTAGTACCTCGGTCGCTGAGGCACTCGAAGCGTCCCTTCGAGAACCTCAGGGACCGGCTACTTGTTGTCGCTGCTCTCGCGGTCCTCGAGGCCGACCGCGGAGCGGAGTTCGGCGGCATCCTTCTCGAGGCCCTGCGCCTTCATCAGGTCGCTGAGCGAGTCGGCGATCGCGTTGAGCTTCTCCTGGATCGCGTTGTCCGAGCGCTCCTGCGTGTTCTGCAGCAGCGCGACGAGCAGGAACGTGATGATCGTGGTCGCCGTGTTGATGATCAGCTGCCACGTGCCGATGCTGTGGATGAGCAGGATCGACGGCGCCCAGATCACAACGAGCAGCACGCAGAACGCGAAGAACCAGGCGCGGCTGACGAACTTGGCCGCTCCGCTGGCGAACTTGTCGAACCAGCCGACCGTCGCATCCACGTCGCTCGGCATGACCGCCTTCTTCGGCGCTGTCGTCTTCTTCTGCTGCTGCCTGGCCATTGGGTCTCCTTCTCCGAGGCCGACGGTAGTCCCACCACGCCGGGGCGTTCGGCAAGCACACCGGCCGGGTTTGCGCAATGGGGTCCCGCTGGCGGATCCTCGGCCTACCGTCGCGCGCAGAGCACCACCGACCCCCAGGGAGAGACCATGTCCAACAACGACTTCATCAACGAGGGCCGCGACCAGCTCGACGGCATCGCCCGCGACGCTCGCGGCAAGGCGGAAGCGGCCGTCGGCACCGCGTCATCCTTCGACCCGGTCGCGTTCATCAGCGGCCTCGGCATCCGCAGTCGCCACGCCTACATCGGCGGCTTCGCCTCCATCGCGCTCTCGTTCGTGGCCTGGGGCATCTCGCGCGTCAAGCCGAGCGACGACAAGGGCCAGTCCGACCGCTGGGGCATCTTCGTCGGCCACTGGGCGCCCACGTTCTTCGCGCTCGGTATCGCGCTGAAGAGCCAGGAGAAGGACTGACCCCCGGGTAGTCTCCTCACATGCTAGGAAGACGACGCCCCCAGAACGTGAACGAGGTCGCCGTGGCGACCAGGACGCCGGGGGTGCTCTGGACCGACACCCTCGGCCGTGTCGCCACCCGGTGCGGCCAGGCGCTCATCGTGCTCGCCGTGCTCGCGCTCATCGTGTTCGCCGCGAACGATCTCTCGCTCGTCGTGGTCCCCGTGCTGATCGCGTTGATCATCGCGTCCGCCTTCCGGCCGCTCGTGCGGGTGCTCGAGAAGCACATGCCGCGCCTGCTGGCGGCGATCATCTCGCTGCTCGCCGGCATCGTGGTGCTCGGCGGCATCATCACGATCGCCGTCTTCCAGGTGCAGTCGCAGTTCCCCAGCCTGCAGAAATCCGTCGCCTCCGGCGTCAATGCGGTCTTCGACTGGATCCAGAACGGCCCGCTCAACATCGACAAGGACCAGCTGGCCAGCTTCCAGGCAGACCTGGTCAAGTTCGTCACCAGCGCCCAGTTCGGATCCGGTGCCCTGCAGGGCCTCTCCACAGCGATCGAACTCGTCACGGCCGCGGTGCTCACGATCCTGGTGCTGTTCTATTTCATGAAGGACGGCCCCATGATCTGGGCCTTCCTGATCAAGCCGTTCAAGCCGGAGCTGCACGCCAAGCTGCGTCGCGGCGGTGACAGCGCGATCTCGTCGCTCGGCGGCTACGTGCGGGGCACGACGATCGTGGCCCTGGTGGATGCCGTGGTGCTCACCGTGGTCATGCTCATCTGGCACGTTCCCCTCGCGGTCCCGCTCGGCATCATCGTCTTCGTGGCGGCTTTCATCCCCCTCGTCGGGGCCACCGCTGCCGGCATCATCGCCGCGCTGGTCACGCTCGTCACCGTCGACCTCACGACGGCGATCATCGTCGCGGTCGCCGTCGTGGTGGTGCAGCAGCTGGAGGGCAACTTCCTCTCGCCCGTCGTGCTCGGCAGGTCGCTGCGGCTGCACGGGCTCGTCGTGCTGGTCGCGCTGACCGCGGGCACGATCCTCGGCGGAATCATCGGCACGCTGCTCTCGGTTCCCGCGACGGCGGTCTCCTGGGCCGTGATCAAGCAGTGGAACGACCCGATCGTGCCCGAGCCGGGGATCGACACCCCGCAGCTCGCCCGCGACGAGGAGTTCACGAAGCGCCGCACGCGCAAGGAGGCGAAGAGCCCGGCCGACGGCTGATCCCGCTCACGCAGAACGGGTGAGGGGGCAGCGCCACCGGTGCGCCACGCTGGGTCGCACCATCGATCCAGAGGAGACACCATGGCCAAGCGCCCCACCGGAGTGACCGTCGTCGCAGTGATCGTCTGGATCCAGGGGCTCCTCACCGCCATCGGCGGCCTCGTGCTGCTGCTCGGAGCGGCCGGTCGCGGCGCGCAGGCGGCGGCCGCGTCCACCGCGGGCATCATCACGATCATCCTGGGGCTCATCACCATCGCCGTCGGCGCCGCGCTGCTGCGCGGGAGCAACGGCGCCCGCATCCTCACCACGATCGTGCTGGTGATCTCCCTCGCCAACGCGGTGTGGACGCTCATCGTGCTGCCGTTCAACACGTGGAGCCCCGTCATCAACGGGCTGCTCGCCCTGCTCGGCATCGTGCTGCTCTACAAGCGCCAGGCCTCGGCGTTCTTCAACTCGCACTGACTCGCGGCTTGCGCCCTACCCGAGGAGCTCGGCGATCGCCGCCTCGAAGACCTCGTGGTGCGCGGCGACGTCGCCCGCGCTCGTCATCGGCGCCATCAGCGCCATGTTGTGGAACGGCGTGAGCAGGATGCCGCGGTTGGCCAGGTAGAGGTGCAGCAAGTCCTCGAGCTCGGGGTCCGCGCTCTCCGCGGAGGCCGTGCCGGTGCGCGGGTACGGCGTCGCGAAGCGGTACTCGGCGCGGGCGCCAAGCTGGGCGATCGACCAGAGCAGGTCGTGCCGGGCGATGATGTCACGCACGCCGTCCGTGAACAGGGTGGCCGTCTCGATCATCCGAGCGAAGGCCTCCTCGGTGAGCACGTGCTCGAGTGTCGCCCGCATCGCCGCCACCGAGAGCGGGCTGCCGGCCAGGGTGCCGCCGACGCCGCCCATGTCGACGAGGTCGAGGTCGGTGCGAGAGAGCGCCCGTTCGGCCAGCTCGGCCGACAGGCCGTACGCACCGCTCGGGATGCCGCCGCCGATCGCCTTGCCGATCACCACGATGTCCGGCTGCAGCCCCCACGCCCGGGTGGCGCCCCCCGCGCCGGCCGAGAAGGTGTGCGTCTCGTCGATGATGAGCAGGGCGCCGTACTGAGTCGCCAGGGCGCGCACGCCCTCGTGGTAGCCCGGCTCGGGCAGCACGATGCCGATGTTGGTGAGCGCAGGCTCGATGAGGATGGCCGCGACATCCCCGTGGGCGAGCTGGCGCTCGAGGCCCGCGAGGTCGTTGATCTCGGCGACGCGGCTGGTGAGCGTCACATCCACCGGCTCGCCGACGTTGCCCGGCCGGCTCATGCCCTCGCCGTCGGGACCGACCACGATGAGCGACTCGTCGACGCTGCCGTGGTAGCAGTAGCTGTGGAACAGGATCTTCGACCGACCGGTGAGAGCGCGCACCAGGCGGATCGCCCAGCGGTTGGCGTCGGTCGCCGTGAGGGAGAAACTCCAGGCGTCCATGCCGAAGCGGCGGGTGAGCTCGGCGCCGACCCACTCCGCGTCCTCGGTCGGCATCATCGTGGTGATGCCACCCTGCTCCGCGATGCGCCGGTTGACGGCATCCACCACCGGCTGCGGCGAGTGCCCGCCCATCGCGCCGGTGTCACCGAGGGCGAAGTCGATGTACTCGTGCCCGTCGAGGTCGGTCACACGGTTGCCGCGCCCCGACTCGAAGTAGAGCGGGAACCCGCCGGCCTTCTTGTTCATCCAGGTCATCGGCACCCGACCGAAGAGGTGGGATGCCGCGGCATACGCCTCGCGCGACCGCGGGTTCCGCTCGGCGAACGCCGTTTGCTCGCGGGAGTAGAGGGAGGCGAGCCTGTCGCGGTCGATCATCGGTCTGTCCACCTTCGCTGGGAGGACTCCAGTGTGGCAGGGACCGGCTCAGACGAGCAGGTGACCCGCCCCGCGCAGGCAGGCGGCCAGCTGCTCCCGCGACGTCGCGAGCTTGCCGTCGTTGTGGTACCTGCGGCGTGCCTGCTTCAAGTAGGCGGAGACGCTGTGCGGGGAGATGCCCATGCTGGTGGCGACATCCGGAACGGTGCGGCCCGAGCAGAACAGGTCGGCGGTCTCGCGTTCGCGGTCGGTGAGCGGCAGGGTCGCGAACTTTCCGAAGCCAGCCATGCTAGAGACCGTACGGGACTTAACCCGGGGCATGTACCACTCGAACGCGCGCGCGGACCTACAACCATAGACCCCACGTCGCAAAGCGTGCCCCCACAGGGATTCGAACCCTGACTGGGACGATTTTAAGTCGTCTGCCTCTGCCAGTTGGGCTATAGGGGCGCTGCCGCAACCCTATCGGCGCGACTACTTGGCCGCGGTCGCCTTGGCCTTCGACGCAGCCGGAGCCGGTGCGGCCGCCGGTGTCGGCGGGGCCTCGGCGCCGGGGGCCGGGGGCTTCGGACGGGAGGCGAACTCCTCGAACGCGTAGCGCGGGGTCTCGCGGGCCTGCAGCGAGACGATGTCGCGACGCAGGAAGAAGTTGAGCACCCAGTTGATGATCACCCGGAGCTTGCGCTCCCACGTGGGCATCGCCAGGCCGTGGTAGCCGCGGTGCATGAACCACGCGAGGAGGCCCTTCACCGCGATCTTGCCCGACTGGAACACGCCCTCGCCGAGGCCGATGCCGGCGACGGCGCCCTGGTTCTTGTGGAAGTACTCGTGCAGCCCCTCGCCGCGGAGGTCCGCGAGCAGGTTCTTGGCGAGCAGCTTGCCCTGGCGCACCGCGTGCTGGGCGTTCGGAACGGTGAATCCGCCGACACCACCGCCGGTGAGGTCGGGGACCGCGCAGACGTCGCCCGCGCCCCAGGCATCCGCGATCGGGCCGTCGTCGTTGATGACGCGGAGGTCGGCCTGCACGCGCAGGCGGCCGCGCTCCTCGACGGGGAGGTCGGTGTTGCGGATGACGGGGTTGGCCATGACGCCCGCCGTCCAGACGATGAGGTCCGACTCGAACGACTCGCCGGTGGAGAGCTCGATCTTGCCGCCGACGGCCGACGAGAGCTGCGTGTTGAGGTGCACCTCCGCGCCGCGCTGGGCCAGGTTCTTGATCACCCAGAGGCTCGTCTTGAGCGACACCTCGGGCATGATGCGGCCCATCGCCTCGATGAGGTGGAAGTGCGTGTCGTCGAAACGGATGTTGGGGTAGTACTTGAGCAGCGCGCTCGCCAAGCTGCGCAGCTCGCCGAAGATCTCGATGCCGGCGAAGCCGCCGCCAACCACCGTGAAGGTGAGCAGGCGCGTGCGCTCGGGGCCCTCGGGCAGGTTCGCGGCCTTGTCGAAGTTGGTGAGCACGCGGTCGCGGATGGCGATCGCCTCTTCGATGTTCTTGAGGCCGATCGCCTCGTCGGCGACGCCCGGGATCGGGAACGTGCGCGACACGGCGCCCGCGGTGACCACGATCGTGTCGTACTCGATCTCCCACGGCTCACCCACGGGAGGGGTGATCGTGGCGACCTTGTTGGCGTGGTCGATCTTGGTGACCTTGGCCGTGATGACCTCGGTGGTCTTCAGGTGCCTGCGGTGCGAGACGACCGCGTGGCGGGGCTCGATGGAGCCCGCAGCCACCTCCGGCAGGAACGGCTGGTACTGCATGTAGGGAAGCGGGTCGACCATGACGACCTCGACCTCGTCGGGTCGTGCGCGCTTCTCGAGCTTCCAGGCGGTGTAAAAACCGGCGTATCCGCCGCCAACAATGAGGATTTTAGGCACGGGTTAAGTCTACTGGAGCCTTCGCCTGCGAATTGCCGCCCGACGCGCACCCAGCACGACGAGCACGACGAGCGCCGCGAACACCAGGTAGACCAGCAGCGGCAGCCCCACAGCCCGCAGCGCTCCCACGCTCGGCAGCACCGATCCGAAGGGCGAGACCGGCGGGGCGGCGACGGCGGGCGCCGGCACGGGGGTGCCGGTCGCGCTGGACGTCGGGAGGGGGCTGGATGCCGCCCGTCGGTTGAGCCTGATCCACTCCATCAGGTCGTCGGCCGGGTGGGTCTTCACGGTTGGAACCGCCGCGGTCACGGCTTTGGCCGCGTTGATCAGGCCGCTGCCGTAGGTGATCGCGCTGCCCGCCGGGGTCGCGGTGGCCGTGAGCCGGTTGATCGC
>JAODAU010000176.1 GCA_025463615.1 Microbacteriaceae bacterium
CAGCGAACGGATGAGCAGGGCATTCGCGTAGATCGAGGCGAAGCGGATGACGGTGTCGAGCCACTCGGTGACATCCGCCATCACGTTCCCGGTGTTGCGCGGCGTGATCACCGCGGGGAGCAGCGTCTCGTCGATCAGGCACTCGGCGATGAGGGCGCTCTTCGACGGCCACCAGCGGTACACGGTAGGCTTGCCGACCCCCGCGCGGGCCGCGATGCCCTCGATGGTGAGGTGGTCGTAGCCGTCACGCGCGATGAGTTCGGATGCCGCCGCGAGGATCGCTCTGCGTGCCGCCTGGCTGCGGACAGCGCCGGGGCGCCGGGCCATCGGCGTCGTTGACATGCTCCCAGACTACCGCGATGTTGCGTTACGTTTCGTAACGTAATATGTGCCGCATGGCTGAACTCCTCTACCGTCTCGGCAGGTTCTCCGCGAGGCGCGCGTGGGTCGTGATCGTGGCCTGGGCCGCGATCCTCGGCCTGGCCGGCGGCGCGTACCTCATCGGCGCGGGCACGCTCAGCGCGAGCTTCGACATCCCCGGCACGCCCACCGCGAAGGTGACCGACGAGCTGGCGAAGAAGCTGCCGGACTTCAGCGGGGCATCCGGCGCCGTCATCTTCCGCACCAAGGACGGCGGCGCGCTCACCGCCTCGCAGCGCAGCGAGATCAGCTCGCTCGCCAAGGGGGCGGAGAAGCTCGACCACGTCGCCACCGTTATCGACCCGTTCGAGACCGAGGTGCAGCGGCAGCAGCAGGCGGACAAGCTCACGGCCGGGCTCGCGCAGCTCGCCGCCGCGCAGACCCAGCTGGATGCCGGCCAGGCCCAGCTCGACGCCGCGGTCGCGCAGGCCAGGACGGCCGGCTACTACGACCAGGCCAAGCCCACGCTCGACGCGCAGCAGGCGACCCTTACCGCCAACCAGAAGACCCTCGACACGAACCTGCACGCGGCGAAGACCGGGTCCCGCCTGCTCGACCTCTCGAAGAACATCCGCACGGTGTCGAAGAACGGCTCGACGGCGACCGTCAACATCAACTTCGACAGGACCGTGGAGGAGCTGCCCGCCGACTCCAAGACCGCCGTCATCCACTACTTCGACAAGCATCCCGTCGCGGGCACGGAGGTCGCGATCTCCTCCACGATCGCGCAGACGGTGCCAGAGGTGATCGGCGTCGGGGAGATCACCGGCGTCGTGCTGGCCGGCATCGTGCTGTTCGTCATGCTCGGTACGCTCATCGCCGCGGGGCTGCCGCTCCTCACCGCCCTCGTGGGCGTGGGCGTCGGCGTGCTGTTCTCGCTGTCGCTCTCCGGCGTGCTCGAGGAGGGCCAGGTGAGCCCCGTCCTCGGCGTGATGCTGGGGCTCGCGGTCGGCATCGACTACGCCCTGTTCATCATCAACCGGCATCGAAAGCAGCTGCGGCAGGGGATAGAACTCCGCGAGTCGATCGGCCTCGCGACCGGCACGGCGGGCAACGCCGTCGTGTTCGCCGGCTCGACCGTGATCGTGGCGCTGCTGGCGCTCAACGTCACCGGCATCCCCTTCGTCGGCGTCATGGGCACGGTCGGGGCGATCTGCATCGCCGTCGCCGTGCTGGTCGCCATCACGCTCACGCCGGCGCTGCTGCGCGTGGTCGGGCTGCGCATCCTGCCGAAGCGGGCGAGGGCCACCATCGGCCACGAAAGCCACGCGATCGGCACGGTCAAGCCGATGTCCACGCTGCGTGCGGTCCTCACCGTCGTCGTCGCGGCGGGCGTGCTGCTGGTCGTCGCGCTCCCGGCGCTCTCGCTGCGCCTCGGGCTTCCGGATGCCTCCTCCGACCCCATCGGATCCACCACTCAGCGCGCCTTCGCCATCACCGAGAAGGACTTCGGCGCCGGCGCCAACGGACCGCTCGTGGTCACCGCCGCGCTGCACGATGGGCTCACGTCGACCCAGGTGACCGACACCCAGCTGCGCATCGCCGAGGCGATCGACGCCAAGGGAGACGTGGTGGCGGTCGCGCCGATCGGCGTCTCGTCGGACAAGACCCTGGCCGCGTTCGAGGTCGTGCCGCGCGAGGGGCCGAACAGCGTCTCGACCGGCGAGCTGGTGCAGAAGCTGCGCGCGACCACGGTGAGCGGCACGCACGGGCACCTCGGTGTCGCCGGGCAGGCGAGCGGCAACATCGACATCTCCGACAAGCTGGCCGCGGCGCTGCCGATCTACGTCGCGGTGGTGGTGGGGCTGTCGCTCATCATCCTGATCGCCGTGTTCCGGTCGATCCTGGTGCCGCTGATCGCCACGGGCGGGTTCATCCTCTCGCTGCTGGCGACGTACGGGGTGCTCGTGGTCGTGTTCCAGTGGGGATGGCTGGCGACGGTGTTCGGCATCCACAGCACGGGGCCGGTGCTCAACTTCCTGCCGATCATCCTGGTCGGCATCCTGTTCGGGCTCGCCATGGACTACCAGCTGTTCCTCGCCTCGGGCATGCGCGAGGCGTGGGTGCACGGCGCCCCACCGCGTGAGGCCGTGATGCGCGGGTTCCGGGCGGGGCGCACCGTCGTCATCGCGGCCGCGATCATCATGATCTCGGTGTTCGGCGGGTTCATCTTCTCGGACTCGGTCTTCATCGTCGCGCTCGGCCTCGGCCTCGCGTTCGGCGTGCTGGCCGACGCGTTCGTGGTGCGCCTGCTGCTGATGCCCGCGCTCATGCACCTGCTCGGGGGAGCGGCCTGGTGGATCCCGCGCTGGCTGGACCGCATCCTGCCCAACCTCGACATCGAGGGCGCGAAGCTCGAGCGCGAGCACCACGCCGTCTGACCCGCCTACCCGCCGGGGCGCGGGGCGATCGCGAACGCGGGGACGCCGGCGAGGCGACCGCCGTCGACCGTGATGGTCGAGCCGGTGACGAAGGCGGATGCGTCGGAGGCGAGCCAGAGCGCGGCCTCGGCCACATCCGCCACCGCGCCCACCCGCTGGAGCGGCACGCTCGCGGCGACCCGCGCCTGCGCCTCCTCGCCCGCCCCGGCCAGCGAGTCGGTGAGGATCGGCCCCGGCGCGATCGCGTTCACCCGGATGCCGGCCGCAGCGTAGTCGAGCGCGGCGACGCACGTGAGGCCGTCGAGCCCGAACTTGCTCGCGACGTACCCGGTGAGCCCGGAGACGCCCTGGTGCCCGGCCGTCGAGCTCATGTTCACGATGGATCCGCGCACGCCGGCGTCGAGCATCCCGGCGATCTCCGCGCGCAGGCAGAGGAACACGCCGCGCAGGTCGACGGCGATCGCGCTGTCGAACTCCTCGACCGACCAGTCGGCGAGGGGAGCGGGCCGCCTGCCGCCGCCCGCCGCGTTGTTGACCGCGATGTGCAGCGGGCCCAGGTCGGCGGCGATGCGGGCGAACAGTTCCGCGACGGAGGCGGAGTCAGTGACATCCGTCGGCACGGCGTGGGCGGTGCCGCCCGCGGCGCGGATCGTCTCGGCGACGGCCTCGAGCCGGGCGACGTCGCGCGCCGCGAGCACGACGGTCGCGCCCTCGGCCGCGAACCGGGTGGCGATGCCGGCCCCGATGCCGCGGCTCGCGCCGACGACCAGGGCCGTGCGCCCCGCGAGGCCGCTCACGCGCGCACCTCCCGCTTCGGCAGCAGGAACCCGGCGACGATGAGCCAGAGCAGGCCGCCGAATCGACCGATCGGGATGAGCGCCTGCAGCGGGTCGACGGCCAGCGAGAGGAACGAGAGCTCCGAGATCCCGGCGAGCACCAGGCCCACCCAGCCGAACCAGACCGGCATGGTGTGCAGGATGACCGCGGGCACCGCCAGCCCCGCGATGAGCAGCCCGACACCGACCACGAAGCCGACGCCACCGGTGGCGAAGGCGAGGAACGCCAGCGCATGGATCACCGTCGGGCTGCCGTGCAACTCCGGGCGGCCCAGCACCCAGGTGACGCAGGCCGAGGCGAGCAGCATGATGGCCGCGGCCGTGCCGCCGAAGTAGCCGATCGCGGGGCCCGGCACGCGCACCCCGAGCCGCTGCTGCCGGGCGTAGGCCGTGGCGGAGTAGATGCCGAGTGGCACGGCCGAGCCGACCAGCAGCGTCGCCGAGAGGGTCACGGCGAGGGCATTGCCGCGGTAGAAGTCCACGACGGTCGCGGTCGACGAGAACGGCGAGGGGATGGTGGTGCCCGACAGCGCCGCAACGATCACCAGCCCGGCGAGGGTGAGGCCCAGGCTGACGATGGCGAGGGTGGGGAGGTTGGGGCCTCGGGTTGGCTCGGTCATGGAGCATCCTTCCGTTACGTTCCATAATCGTTACAACTTGTAATCATTCTGTCAAGCCGGTATTCTTGGCGGATGGACGGGGCCCCCCAGCGACACTCGCGACGAATCGCGTACTCGCTCTCCCAGCTGGGTGCCGTGGCCTCCGCGCGCTTCGCCGAGCGGACGTCGGCGCTCGACGTGACGCCGTCCGAGGCGGCCGTCATCCGCGTGATCGGGCGCTCGCCGGGGCTGAGCCAGCGTGCGCTCGCCGACGGGGTCGGGTCGCCAGCCAGCCGCATGGTGGCGATCGTCGATGCCCTCATCGCGCGCGACCTGGTGCGGCGCGAGCGCAGCGCCGCCGACCGCCGCAACTACGAGCTGCGACTCACGGACTCGGGGAGAGAGGTGCTGGCCGGGCTGCGCGCGATCGCCGGCGCGCACGAGGCCGACATCGTCGCGCCGCTCAGCGACGCCGAGCGCGAGCAGCTCGCGGGGCTGCTCGACAAGCTCGTGGCGGGCCATGGGCTGAGCGCCGACATCCACGTCGGGTCCCGGCCGCGAACTACACCCGCCGGATGATGACCCCGCCTGCCCGATGCTCTAGCGTCGTTGGTATGAGGGTGATTTCGTGATCGAAGCCGTTGGACTGACCAAGCGCTACGGCGCCAAGACCGCCGTGGACGGCATCGACTTCACCGTCCGGCCCGGCATGGTGACCGGATTCCTCGGGCCGAACGGTGCCGGAAAGTCGACCACCATGCGCCTCATCGTGGGCCTCGACCGCCCCACCAGCGGCACGGTCACGGTGAACGGCGCGCACTACTCCGACCTGCGCGCGCCGCTGCGCGAGGTGGGCGTGCTGCTGGATGCCAAGGCCGTGCACACCGGCCGCACCGCCGAGAACCACCTGCGCGCCCTCGCGGCGACGCACGGCATCGGGCGCAAGCGCGTCGACGAGGTCATCGCGCTCACCGGGCTCGAGTCGGTGGCCCGCCGTCGCGTCGGCGGCTTCTCGCTCGGCATGGGCCAGCGCCTCGGCATCGCGGCGGCGCTGCTCGGCGACCCGGCCGTGCTCATCCTCGACGAGCCGGTCAACGGCCTCGACCCGGAGGGCGTGATCTGGGTGCGCGAGCTGACCCGCCACCTGGCAGGCCAGGGGCGCACGGTCTTCCTCTCGTCGCACCTCATGTCGGAGATGGCACAGACCGCCGACCACATCATCGTGCTGGGCCGCGGCCGTGTGATCGCCGACGCCCCCGTCGCCACGATCGAGGCGCTGGCCACCGGCTCTGCCGTGCGCGTGCGCACGCCCGACGCCGCCCGGTTCGCGCCGGTGCTGCAGGCGAACGGGGGGACCACGACCGGCGAGGGGGACCTGCTCGACGTCTCCGGCATTCCGGCCGC
The DNA here is from genome assembly GCA_025463615.1 of Microbacteriaceae bacterium. The sequence goes on from JAODAU010000176.1 coordinate 5,641, forward strand.
CCGCATCGGCGAGCTCGCCGCGCAGGAGCGCGTGGTGCTGCACGAACTCTCGCAGGCCGCGGGAACGCTGGAGGACGCGTACCTCGCGCTCACCCAGGACGAAGTCGAATACCACGCGGGCGGAGAGGTCCAGGCATGAGCACGGTCGTTTCATCCAGGGGCACGGCCACCGGATCGGGTGTCTCGTTCGGCGGCGTGCTGCGCTCCGAGTGGATCAAGCTCCGCACCCTGCGCTCCACGGCGTGGTGCTACCTCATCCTCGTGGTCCTTACGGTGGGACTCGCGGCGCTCCTCGCTGCCGCCTACCCGACCCCGGAGGGCACCCCGACCCACGAGCAGCAGCAGCAGCTCTGGCTGATGGTCTCGACCCTCGGCATCGGGTTCGGCCAGCTGGTTGCGGCGGTGCTCGGCGCGCTCGTGATCACGGGCGAATACGGCACCGGCATGATCCGGTCCACCTTCGCCGCGGTGCCGAAGCGACTCCCCGCCGTCATCGCCAAGGTGCTGGTGTTCGGCGTGACGACGTTCATCGTCACCCTGTTCTCGCTCGTGATCGCGGCACTGATCGCCGCGCCGCTGCTCGGCAACAAGGGCGTGAAGGTCGACTTCGGCGACGGTCACGTCTGGCTGGGCCTCGTCGGCGGGGCCGGCTACCTGGCGCTCGTGGGCATCATCGCACTCGGGATCGGGCTGATCGTGCGCAACAGTGCCGGCGGCATCGCGGCGGCGCTGGGGCTGGTGCTCGTCGTGCCGATCATCCTGAGCGTGTTCTCGCAGGTGCTGCCGAGGGAGACCTGGCCGCGCAACGTCAACGCCTTCCTGCCGAGCAGTGCCGGGGGCGAGCTCTACCGCTATCCGGTGGATGTCACGGCACAGTCCGGCCTCGTCACGCTCGACACCTGGCAGGCACTGCTGGTGCTGCTGGGCTGGGTGGTGCTCGCGCTCGTCGTGGGCGGCATCCTGGTCAAGCGCCGCGACGCGTAGGGGCCACATGGACGTCCCGGGATCGTGGCGCAGGGCCGCCGAGGGCGCGATGCTTCTCGGGCCGGACGGCCAGCCCGCGGCGACCATCTTCGCCGAGATGTCGGCGCTGGCCGCCGCGACGGGCTCGATCAACCTCGGTCAGGGCTTCCCGGACGAGGACGGCCCGGCCGAGGTGCTCGAGGCGGCCCAGCGCGCCATCCGCGACGGCCTCAACCAGTACCCGCCCGGGCGCGGGATGCCGGTGCTGCGCGAGGCGATCGCCCGCCACCAGCGGCGGTTCTACGGCCTCACCGTCGACCCGGACCGGGAGGTGCTGGTCACCGCCGGCGCGACGGAGGCACTCGCCGCCACGATCCTCGCGCTCACCGAGCCCGGCGACGAGGTGCTCACCTTCGAGCCGTTCTACGACTCGTACGGCGCGATCGCGGCCCTCGGCGGAGCGACCCACACGACCGTGCCGCTGCGCTGGCCCGACTTCCAACCCGACCCGGACGAGCTCCGCGCCGCGGTCACCGACCGCACGCGGCTGATCCTCGTGAACACCCCGCACAACCCCACCGGCGCGCAGTTCGGCCGCGGGACGCTCGAACTCATCGTGGAGCTCGCCGAGCGGCACGACGCCATCATCGTGACCGACGAGGTCTACGAGCACCTCACCTTCGACGCGCCGCACATCCCCGTCGCCACGGTGCCCGGCGCCGCGGACCGCACGGTCACCATCTCGAGCGGCGGCAAGACCTTCAGCACCACCGGCTGGAAGGTCGGCTGGCTCACCGCCCGGCCCGACCTCGTGGATGCCGTGGTCGCCGTCAAGCAGTTCCTCACGTACGTCAACGGGGCGCCCTTCCAGCCCGCGATCGCCGCCGGGCTCGACCTGCCCGACGCGTTCTTCGAGGGCGCGGCGCGGGCACTCCGCGAGAAGCGCGACCTGCTGTCTGCGGGGCTGGCGGCGGCCGGGTTCGCCGTCGGCCATCCGTCGGCCGGGTACTTCGTGGTCGCGGATGCCGCGCCCCTCGGCTTCGCCGACGCGGCCGAGTTCTGCCGCCGCCTGCCGCAGCTCGCGGGTGTGGTCGGCATCCCCGTGAGCGCGTTCGTGCACGAGGCGAACCGCGCGCCCTATGCGAGCCTCGTTCGGTTCGCCTACTGCAAGCGCGTCGACGTGCTCACCGAGGCCGCCGAGCGGCTCGCGACGCTTGGTCCCTGAGGCTCTCGAAGGGGCCGCCGCGTGGTGCCGGTCATTATCGTCACACCCGCCGGGTGACCGCGGGGCCGCGTTACTCTGGAAGTGCAGCACCAGGGATCGAGGCAGCATGTCACTTCTCCACTCGGAGACCACCGAAGCACTGTCGGATTCGGAGGTCCTCGCCATCCGCGCGGACTTCCCGATCCTGCGCACCGAGGTGAACGGGCATCCGCTCGTCTACCTCGACTCGGGGGCGACGTCGCAGAAACCGGTCCAGGTGCTCGACCGCGAGCGCCGCTACTACGAGACCGAGAACTCGGCCGTGCACCGCGGCGCCCACACGCTCGCGGCCCTCGCCACCGAGAGCTTCGAGGATGCCCGGGCCACCGTCGCTCGCTTCGTGGGGGTCGGTGACGACGAGATCGTCTGGACCTCGAACGCCACCGAGGCGCTCAACCTCATCGCCTACTCGATCTCGAACGCGAGCCTCGGCCGCGGGGGAGATGCGGCCGCCGAGCTGCGGATCGGGCCCGGCGACGAGCTGGTCGTCACCGAGATGGAGCACCACGCCAACCTCATCCCGTGGCAGGAGCTGGCCGCTCGCACCGGTGCGACGCTGCGCTTCATCCCCGTGCTCGACGACGGGTCGCTCGACCTCGACGCCCTCGACACGGTGATCACGGATCGCACCCGCCTCGTCGCCGCAACGCACGTCTCGAACGTGGTCGGCCTGGTCAACCCGGTCGAGCTGCTGGTCGCGCGGGCCCACGCGGTGGGCGCGCTGTTCGTGCTCGACGCCTGCCAGTCCGCACCGCACCTCGCCCTCGACCTCGCCGCGCTCGACGTGGACTTCGCCGCGTTCTCCGGCCACAAGATGCTCGCGCCCACCGGCATCGGCGTGCTCTACGGGCGCCGCCGCCTGCTCGAGGCCATGCCGCCCTTCCTCACCGGCGGCTCGATGATCACCACCGTGACCATGGAGAAGGCCGAGAACCTCGACCCGCCGCTGCGATTCGAGGCAGGCACCCAGCGGGTCTCGCAGGCCATCGCGCTCGCCACCGCCATCGACTACCTCACCGGCGTAGGGCTCGACCGCATCTCGGCGCACGAGCACGCCCTCGGCGCGAGGCTCGTGGAGGGGCTGTCCGCCATCCGCGGGGTCCGGGTGCTGGGTGGGGATGCCGCGGCCTCCCGCGTGGGGCTCGCCAGCTTCGACGTGGCCGGCGTGCACCCGCACGACGTGGGCCAGTTCCTCGACGACCGCGGCATCGCCGTGCGGGTCGGGCACCACTGCGCGCAGCCGCTGCACCGCCGGCTCGGCGTCACGTCGAGCACGCGGGCGAGCACCTACCTCTACACGACGACCGACGAGGTCGAGGCGCTGATCACCGGCGTCGAGGCCGCGACCGTGTTCTTCGGGGTGGACGCATGAGCAGCGATCTCGAGAACCTGTACCAGCAGATCATCCTGGACCACGCGAAGCGCCCCAAGGGCTACGGGCTGGCAGCGGTCGCCTCGGGCGAATCGCACCAGGTGAACCCGACCTGCGGCGACGAGATCACCCTGCAGCTCGTGGTCGGCGACGGCGGCGTGGTCGAGGCCGTGCACTGGGAGGGCCACGGCTGCGCGATCTCGCAGGCCTCGGCATCCCTGTTCACGGATGTCGCGGCCGGCCTCACGACCGGCGAGCTGACCGACCGCATCGACAGCTTCCGCGAGGTGATGCGCTCGCGCGGCACCATCGAGCCCGACGAGGAGCTGTTCGGCGACGCCGTGGTGCTCGGCGGGGTCTCGAAATACATGGCGCGGGTCAAGTGCGCGATGCTCGCGTGGGTGGCCGCGGAGCACGCGCTGGCGCAGGCGGCGGCGTAGCCCTACTTGATCGCGGTGGCGTTGGCCGGGGAGCCGATGCCGCCGGGCACGTTGAGCGGTGCGCTCACCAGCAGGAACTCGTATATGCCGTCCGCGACACAGTCGGCCGCGAGGGCGTCCAGCGCCCAGAGCTCGCCGAGCGCCATGCCGAACTGCCCGATCAGGATCGGGTGGAGGCTGCCGAACGGCCCCGCCTCGGTGGGGAACACCTCGAGCCCGGCGGTGTCGCTCGCGACCGCCGCCACGTGGGCGTCCCAGAGGTACTCGACCATTGACTCCGAGTGCTCGAGGCCCGGGGTCGTGATGCCGACGCGCAGCGACTGGCGTTCGCGGGTGGCGGCATCCTGACCTCCGTACCACTCGAGGAAGCCGGTGCGCACCAGCAGGACGTCGCCGGGCCGGAACTCGAGACCGGCCGCCGTTCGGGCCGTCTCGAGCATGTCGACCGTCACCGGTGTCGACTCGCCGGCCCCGCCTGCGGCGGCCACGGCATCCGCCACGTCGAGCAGGATGCCGCGGCTCACGATCCCCCGCCGCGCCCAGTGGACGATCGTGTTGCGCTCACCCGCGATGACCTCGGCCGAGGTCGCCCCGTTGTAGAAGGTGTTGCGCTGCCACGGAACGTGGCCGAGAGAGTCCCACTGGCTGCCGGCCTGCGGAAAGTAGTTGTCGATCACGTCGTCGAGGCCGAAGCCGGGCCGCCGCTCGAGCACGGTGTGCCGCGCCCGCCCGCGCTGGAAGAACGGCGGGTCGATCGCGTCGAGCGGGAGGTCGAGCGGGAACACCGCGCCGCGCCGCACCAGGGTCGCCGCGTGGGCTGCGGTCTCCGCGGTGACGAGGTTCATCAGCCCGACCGAGTCGTCGGCACCGAAGACGCCCCAGCCGGAGCGGACCCCGTTCGGCAGCAGCGGCAGGTCGCGGTACGGCGGCAGGTCGCCCATCAGAGGTCGATCCCCACGTACTTGGTCTCGAGGAACTCGAGGATGCCCTCCGAGCTGCCCTCGCGCCCCAGCCCGCTCTGCTTCGTGCCGCCGAACGGCGCGGCCGGGTCGCTCAGCACCGCGCGGTTGACCCCCACCATCCCGGCGTCGAGGCGCAGGGCGGTCGAGAGCGCGTCGCCGCGCTCGCCGTAGACGTAGGCGATGAGGCCGAAGATGGTGTCGTTGGCCATGCGCACCGCCTCGTCGACGTCGTCGTAGGCGATCACCGTCGCGACCGGCCCGAAGATCTCGGTGGTGGTGATCGTGCTGCCGTGCTCGACGTCGCTGAGCACCGTCGGCGCGTAGAAGGCGCCCTCCGCGCTCGCGGTGCCGCCCTCGATGAGGATCGCGCCGTCGCTGATGGCGGTGTCGACCAGGGCGGCCACCTTGTCGCGCTCGCCGACCGAGACGAGCGCGCCCAGCGTGTTGTCGCGCTCGATGCCGGGGCCGGTGCGGAATCCGCGGAACGCCTCGGCGAGGCCGCGCACGAACTCGTCGTGCAGGGACGAGTGCACGTAGAACCGGTTCGCCGCGGTGCAGGCCGACCCGCCGTTGCGCATCTTCGCCACGACGGCGCCGTCGACGGCCGCCGCGACATCCGCCCCGGGCAGCACGAGGAAGGGGGCGTTGCCGCCGAGCTCCATCGAGGTGCTGATCACCGAGTCGGCCGCGCCGTGCAGGAGGGTGCGCCCGACCTCCGTGGAGCCGGTGAACGAGAGCTTGCGGGTGGCCGGATGCCGCAGCATCCGCTCCACCGCGGGCCCGGTCGGCCGCGGCGTCACCAGGTTCACCACGCCGCGCGGAACCCCCGCACGCCGCAGCGCGTCGACGATGTACGCGGCGGTGAGCGGCGTCTCGCTCGCCGGCTTGAGCACGACGGTGCAGCCGGCGGCGAGGGCGGGCGCGATCTTGCGCGTGGCCATGGCGGCGGGAAAGTTCCACGGGGTGATCAGCAGCGAGACGCCGATCGGCTGGTGGGTGACGACGATGTGCTTGTCGCCGCTCGGCGAGAGGCGGAAATCGCCGCTCACCCGCACGGCCTCCTCGGCGAACCAGCGGAAGAACTCGGTGGCGTAGCGGGCCTCGCCGAGCGCGTCGGGCCAGGCCTTGCCGTTCTCCCGCACGATCAGCTCGGCGACCTGCTCCTCCTCGGCGGTGAGCAGCTCGAAGGCGCGGCGCAGCAGTTCGGCCCGTTGGCGCGGGGCAGTCGCGGACCAGCCGGGGAGGGCGGCGGCCGCGGCATCCACGGCCCTGTCGCAGTCCTCGGGGGAGGCGACCTCGTAGCGCGCGAGTTCGCTGCCGTCGGAGGGGTCGATCACGGCGAAGGTCTCGCCGGCCGACCCGGCCACCCATTCGCCGTCGATGAAGAGGCTGGAGATCGGGGTCATGCGGGGGTTCCTTCCGGGGTGGGGTTCAGGGCGGATTCGAGGATGTCGAGCAACAGCTCGCGACTCGGCTCGAGCGTGGAGTTGTCGGCCAGCCTGCGCACGGTCAGCGCGAGGTCGGCGATGCGCGGCAGCTGGTCGGCCGTGATGCCGATGGCGGCGAGCGAGTCGGGGATGCCGATGTCGTGCACGAGGGAGCGCACGTCGGCGATCGCCCGGGCGGCCAGCTCGGCATCCGTGCCGCCGGTGCGGCCGCAGGCGCGGGCGATCGCGGCGAGCTCGGGGGTCGTGCGCGGGAGCGCCGCCTGCATCACGAACGGCAGCATCATGCCGGTGCCGAGCCCGTGCGGGGTCTTCGTGAGCGCGCCGATCGGGTACTGCAGCGCGTGGCTGAGGTGCGTGCCCCCGCTGCCGAACGCCATGCCGGCGAGCAGGCTGCCGTAGGCCATGCTCTCCCGGGCGGCGAGGTCGTGCGGGTCGGCGACCGCGGCGCGCAGGCTGCCGATGATCGTCGCGGCGGCCTCGAGCGCGAGCAGCGAGCTGAGCCGGTTGCGGCCGACGAACACGGGCAGTGTCTCGCCCCAGGGCGCGGTCCAGTCGGCCGCGGTGTACGACTCGATGGCGTGCACCAGAGCGTCGATGCCCGAGTACGCCGTCACGCTCGCGGGCGCCCCCAGCGAGAGCCGCGGATCGACGATCGCGGCCCGCGGCACGAGGTGCGGGCTCGAGACGCCCACCTTCAGTTCGCGCTCGGAGTCGGAGACGACCGCGACCGGCGTCGCCTCGGATCCCGTGCCCGCCGTCGTCGGCACGGCCACGATCGGCACCACGTCCGGCCCGACCCGGTTCTCGCCGTAGTAGAGGGAGAGCGGGGCGGGCTGGCGCACCAGCAGCGCGACGAGCTTGGCGAGGTCGATGGCGCTGCCGCCGCCGTAGCCGACGACCACGTCGGGCGCGAACGCCCGCGCCCTCTCGCCGACCGCCTCGACCGAGGCGACGGGCAGCTCGGCGACGACGTCGCTGCACACCTCGACCTCCACGCCGGCCTCCGACAGCGCTGCGAGGGCTGCGCCGAAGAGCTCGGTCGTGGCGATGAACGGGTCGACGACCACGAAAGCACGCCGCCCGAGCCCCGCGACCGTGCCGGCGAGCGAGTCGAGGCTGCCCACCCCGAACGCGATCGAGGCCGGCAGCCGCAGCAGTCCGAAGCGGGGGTCTGTCATCGTGTCTCCTGTGCGAGCTCGGTGACCCGCGCCCAGACGGCGGGGTCGAGGGGGATTCCGGTGGCGAGGCGCTCGGCGCGCGAGGCGCGGGCGCGGTCGCCCGGCACGCGCACACCGGGCTCCTCGCGCAGGGCGTCGAGGTAGGCGGTGAGGGCGGGGGCGGCATCCGAGTCGCTGTCGATGACGATGAGCACGTCGCCCTTGGTGGGGGCGGATGCCGTGTCCAGCGTGCCGCGCACGTCGCGCCCGAAGGCTCCCGAGGCCAGCACCCCCACGACCGCCTCGAGCGCCACCCCGAGTGCGTAGCCTTTCGGCCCGCCGAACGGGGAGATGGCGCCGTGGAGGGCGGCGGCGGCATCCGTGGTGGGGAATCCGCCGGCGTCGAGCGCCCAGCTGCCCGGGATCGGCATGCCGCGCTCGGCGTGGTCGATGATGCGTCCCATGGAGACGGCGGCCGTGGACATGTCGAGCACCAGTGGCTCGCCGGTGGTCGGCACGGCGATCGCGATCGGGTTGGTGCCGACCATCGCCCGCGAGCCGCGCCACGGGTGCACGAGCGCCTCGCTCGTGGTGAGGGCGATGCCGATGCGGCCGGAGCGCGCGATCGACTCGACGTAGGGCGCGAGCATGCCCAGGTGGTTGGTGTTGCGCAGGGTCGCGATGGCGATGCCCGTGCGCCCGACGCGCGCCTCGAGCTCGGCGATCGCCTGCCGGGCCACGACCGGGCCGAAGCCGAGCCTGCCGTCGACCCGCAGCATCGCCTCGCGGGTCCAGTCGAGCTCGGCGTGTGCGTCGCCGTCGATGAGGCCCGCGCGCAGCCTGCCGACGATCGTCTCCAGCCGGCGGATGCCGTGCGAGGCATGCCCGCGCAGCTCCCCCTCGACGAGGTGGCCGGCCTGCACCCCAGCACCGTGCTCGCTCGCGCCGTTGGCGCGCAGCGCACGCACCACGGCGTCGTTGAGGACCACGGCGTCGACTGTCGTGTCGTCGTCGATTACGCTCTGATTCATACGGGTGCCGCCTCTCTGCTGGCGTTCCGATGCTCGCAGGCGAGGAGGCCGCATGACCACCGAGCGTTCCGACATGCGGGACAGCGGCGCCACCTCACTGTCGAAGGGGCTGGCGCTGCTCGACGTGTTCCATGACGGTGACGGTGCCCTGAGCATCCGCGAGCTCGCGCGGCGCTCGGCCCTGCCGACCTCCACGGTGCACCGGCTGGTGCAGGACCTGCTCGACGCCGGGCTGCTCACGCGCACCAGCGCCGGCTACCAGCTGGGCGTGAAGCTGTTCGAGCTGGGGGCGCTGGTGCCGCGCGAGCGACGGCTGCGCGAGATCGCGATCCCGTTCGCGCACAACCTCAACGAGGTCACCCAGCTCACCGCGAACGTGGCCGTGCGCGACGGCCACGAGATCGTCTACGTGGAGAAGGTGATCACGCGGTCGCTCACCGTGCCGCACTCCCGGGCGGGCGGGCGGCTGCCGCTCCACGCGACGGCGCTCGGCAAGGCGATCCTCGCGTTCAGCGACCCGGCGCTCGCCGACGAGGTGATCGCGGCGGGCCTGCCGGGCCTGGCGCCGCGCACGATCGTCAGTGGCGCCGTGCTGCGACGTCAGCTCGACACGATCCGGCGTGAGCACGTGGCCTACGACCTGGAGGAGTCGCAGGCCGCGCTGTTCTGCGTGGCGTCGCCCGTGCTCGACCGTTTCGGCAGGGCGGTGGCGGCGATCAGCGTGACCGGGGCGACCGGCGCCCGCGAGGCGCGGTACCTCGCCCCGGTCGTGCGCGCGACGGCGCTGGCGCTCTCGCGCGAGCTGGCCGCCTAGCCCTCAGCGGATCGTGTAGCCGCCGTCGATCACGAGCGTGTGGCCGGTGATGAGCGCGGCAGCGTCGCCGAGCAGGAAGGCGACCGCGCCGGCGACATCCGACGGCTCGCCGAAGCGCCCGAGCGGGATGCGGCCGAGTAGTCGCTCTGCCACGTCCGGCCGCGAGAGCGTCGACTCGGTGAGCTCGGTGCGCACGAAGGTGGGCGCGACCGCGTTGACCCGGATGCCGGGGGCCCACTCCAGCGCGAGCGCCCGGGTGAGCTGCTCCACGGCGGCCTTGCTCGAACCGTAGGCCGCGCGATCCTCGATCGCGACGCGCCCGGTCTGAGACCCCACGTTGACGATCGAGCCGCGGATGCCGCCCGCGATCCAGTGCCGCGCCACCGCTTGCGACACGAAGAACAGCCCGCGCACGTTGGCGTCGTAGACGGCGTCCCACGACTCCGGGTCCACGTCGACGGCGGCCTGCGGGCGGTTGGTGCCCGCGTTGTTCACGAGCAGGTCGATCGGGGCGTGCTCGAACAGAGCGTCGATCGCCGCGGCGGACGACACCGGGTCGGTGACGTCGAGCACCACCGGCGCGGTGCCCCAGCGCTCGGCGATCGTCGCCGCCGATGCCGGGTCGCGCGAAGTGCCGTGCACAGTCGCGCCCAGCGAGTGCAGCTCGTCCGCGATCGCGAGGCCCAGGCCGCGGCTTGCGCCGGTGACGAGCGCGTGCCCGCCGTCGAGGCGGAAATCGCTCACTGGCGCGGCATCCAGTCGAACTCGGTGCCGCGGTATTTGTTGACCCGGATGTCGCCGGAGCGCGCGTGCCCCTCGAAGCGCTCCACCCGCGCGGCTCGCCCGGTCACCTCGCCGAGCATGGCGCTCGACTCGGTGTCCCGCACCTCCTGGTAGGTGACGGTGCGCAGGTACTTGCCCACCCAGAGCCCGCCGGTGTAGCGCGCCGCGCCGCGCGTGGGGAGCACGTGATTGGTGCCGATGGTCTTGTCGCCGTACGAGACGCAGGTGCCCTCGCCGAGGAAGAGCGCGCCGTAGTGCTTCATGCGCTCGAGCGCCACGCGCGGCTCGGCGGTGAGGATCTGCACGTGTTCGAACGCGTAGGAGTCGGCCAGCGCGTACGCGTCGTCGAGAGACCCGACGACGTGCACCTCGCCGTAGTCGCGCCACGCCGGCTCGGCGAAGTCGCGGGTCGGCATGCCGGGCAGCAGCTGCTCGATGTGCGCGAGCACCGTGCGGGCCAGTGCGTCCGACGTCGTGATGAGCACCGCGGGGGAGTCGGGCCCGTGCTCCGCCTGCGAGAGCAGGTCGACGGCCACGATGAGCGGGTCGGCGTCGCCGTCCGCCACGATCAGCACCTCGGTCGGGCCGGCGAACAGGTCGATGCCCACGTCGCCGAACAGCTGGCGCTTGGCCTCCGCCACGAAGGCGTTGCCGGGGCCGGCGAGCAGGTCGACCCGGCCGATCGTCTCGGTGCCGACCGCGAGTGCGGCGACGGCCTGCACGCCGCCGAGCACGTAGATCTCGTCGGCGCCGGCGAGGTGCATGGCCGCGACGGTGGCATCCGGGATCGCACCGCCGAGCGGGGGAGTCGCCGCGGCGACCCGATCCACCCCTGCGACCTTGGCCGTAACGATGGTCATGTGCGCCGAGGCGAGCAGCGGATACCGGCCGCCGGGCACGTACGCCCCGCTCGACGAGATGGGCACCTGCTTCTGGCCCAGGATGACGCCGGGGAAGGTCTCGAGCTCGAACTCGCCGAGCGACGCGAGCTGGCGCTCCGCCATCCTGCGCACCTGCGCCTGCACGAAGCGGATGTCGTCGAGCACCTGGGCGGGAACGCGCGCCATGACCTCCGCGATCTGCTCGTCGCCGAGCCGGAACGACTCGGGCGACCAGTCGTCGAAGCGCTGCGAGTACTCGCGCACCGCAGCGTCGCCGCGTTCGCGGATGTCGGCGATCACCTCGGAGACGATCGCGGCGACCTTCGGGTCGCGGGTGGCGGGCGCGGCGGCGGCGCTGCGCGCCTTGAGCAGGGTGGACGGGATGCGCTCGGCGATGAGGGTCATGCTGCGAGTGTATACGTATTCATGTGGACCGTGCAATACTCGCTGCATGGTCACGAGCAGGGATGTCGCCCGCGCCGCCGGCGTCTCGCAGGCGACCGTCTCCCGGGCGCTCTCCGGCCCCGGCATCGTGAGCGAGGCGACCCGCCAGCGGGTGCTCGCCGCCGTCGCCGAGGTCGGCTATTCGCCCAACAGCACGGCTCGCGCGATGCGCACCGGCCGCAGCCGCACCGTCGGAATCGTGGTCGCCGACCTGGCCAACCCCTTCTACCCGGCGATGCTCGACGCGCTCGGGGCCGCCTTCGAACGGCTCGGATACCGCGTCACCGTCTGGGTGACGACGAGCAGCGCCAACGAGGCCGCGCTGCAGGCGATCCGCGAGGGATCCGTCGACGGCGTCGTCTTCACGACGGCGACCGCCGACTCCACCGAGCTGCGGGGGGCCGTGGATCGCGGCAGCCCGATCGTGCTGGTGAACCGCTCGCTGCCCGACGTCGCGTGCGACCAGGTGGGCAGCGACAACGAGGCCGGGGCGGCGCTCATCGCGCGGTACCTGGTGGGGCACGGGCGCACCCGCGCGGGATTCGTCGGCGGCACGCCAGCTGCGACGACCTCGCGGGCGCGGCTCGACGGGTTCTCGCGGGCGATGCGGGAGCTGGGGCATCCGCTCGACCCGGCGCTCGTCGTGGAGGGCGAGTATGGCTACGAGGAGGGCCGGGCCGGCATGCTGCGCCTGCTCGACGGGCCGCCCGTGGACGCTGTGTTCTGCAGCAACGACCTGCTCGCGCTCGGGGCGCTCGACGCCGCGCGCGGGCGCGGGGTGCGCGTGCCGGAAGACCTCTGGGTCGTGGGCTACGACGACATCGCGATGGCGGCCTGGGGTTCGTACTCGCTGACCACCGTGCGGCAGGATGTCGCGGCCACCGCCGACCTCGCCGCCAGCATGCTCGTCGACCGGATCACCGGGGGAGGGGCGCGGGCGTTCGAGCACGTGGCGTTCCCGCCGGAGCTGGTCGTGCGGGGGTCCACGGGGCTGGCGCCTCTCGCCGGTCCCTGAGGCTCTCCCCGGTCCCCGAGGCTCTCCCCGGTCCCTGAGGCTCTCTCCGCTCCCCGAGGCTCTCCCCGGTCCCTGAGGCTCTTTCCGGTCCCTGAGGCTCTCGAAGGGGCCACTGCGCGATGGCCGATCGGGTCGGGGTCTTCGTCCCGAGAGGCGATCCGGCGGCGCATCCTGCGGATGTGCTGCTGCCAGGCCCAGCCAGCCTCTCGGGACGAAGACCCCGACCGGCCCGGCCGGTCATTGCGCGCTGCCGGTCCCTGAGGTTCTCGAAGGGGCCATCACGCAATAAGCGGGTCGAGCTCGTCGAGACCTCACGTGGCCATCGCTTCGCACCTCTCCCCAACAGACACAGATTCGAGCAGTTATCCCCAGATTCGTGGTCACGTTAGCATCGGTTTCCTAGGTGTGCGACAATTGAGGCATGAATCACCTCCCCGACAGCACCGCGCTGGTTGACGAGTGGGCTCTGCTCACCGCCTCCCAGCGCGCCGCGCTGCCGGATGCGGAACTGCTCCGCCACCATGAGCATTTCGCCGACCTGCGCCGTGCGGCAGACATCGGCCTGGCGGAGACCGCCGCCCTCATCGCCCACCGCTCACGCCCGGAACTCGGCTACGACGGCCTCGCGCAACGCACCGGTGCCCGCACACCCGAGCTTCTCGTCCAGAAGGTCTCGGGGCTGGGTCGGCGCGAGGCGTCGACAATGGTGCAGGTCGGCGCACTGATGGATGCCGCACCCGTTGCGCTTGATTCGCCGCCCAAGCCGCAATGGCAGATCGCGCTCGGTGACGCCGTTCGTTCCGGTCGAGTGACCGCCGAAGCGGCCCGACTCATAGGCGGGACACTTGCCGGCCTGGACCTGCCGGAGGAGATCCTGCTCGATGCCGCGAACGGCATGTTGCGCGACGCGGCGTCGCTCACGGAGTCGCAGCTCGCCGCCCGCGCGCGCCAGGTCCGCGACCGGCTCGACGAGGCCGGTGTCGCCGGGCGCGAGGAGCAGCTGCGTGAGAAGCGGTGCCTGCACCTGTACCCGCAAGCGGACGGCACGACGCGGATCTCGGGAGTGCTCGACCCGGAGAATGCCGCCCAGCTCACCGCGGCGATCGACGCCGCTACTTCACCTCGCCGCGGCGGCCCCCGCTTCGTCGACCCCACCGCTCACGAACGTGCGCAGCGCCTGCTCGACGACCCGCGCACGACACCGCAGATCGCCCTGGACGCGCTCGTCGAACTGGTGAAGCTCGGCGTCGCCGGCGACTCCGCCCGCATCGTCGGCACCCACAAGCCCACGGTCCGGCTGCATTTCACCGCCCGCGACCTCGACCGCCGCGCGGGTGCGGCGCACTTCGAGGGGCAGTCCGCATCGGTCAGCATTGCAACAGCCGAGCGATACCTGTGCGCCGACGGGTTCGTACCGATCCTCTTCGAGGACGATGGCGACCGGGTCCTGAATCTCGGCCGATCCCAACGCCTCTTCTCGCCACGGCAACGAATAGCGCTCGAAGCGCGCGACGGGGGCTGTCGCTTTCCCGACTGCGACAGGCCACCCAGCTGGACGGAGGCCCACCACATCAACGAGTGGGACCGGGACCACGGGCGAACAGACGTCGCCGACGGAATCCTGCTGTGCCGACACCACCACCTGCTGATCCACAACAACGGCTGGCAGGTCACCCGCACCGGAGCGGACTACTTCGTGGTCCCACCACCCTCCCTCGACACCCACCAGGTTCCTCTCGCCGCGCCACCGAAAGGGGTGGCAAGGGTTCGCGCTGCATGACCGCGATGGGCCCCTTCGAGAACCTCAGGGACCGGTTAGCCGTAACCAGGGACCGGAGCGGGGTCTTCGCCCCAAGAGGCTGGTTGGGTCTGGCAGCGCCGCATCCGGAGGATGCGCGCCGGATTGCCTCTTGGGGCGAAGACCCCGATCCGGTCACCCCGGAA
>JAODAU010000184.1 GCA_025463615.1 Microbacteriaceae bacterium
TCGTCGCGGACCGGCGACGTAAACTCGATCACGGCCGTATTGAGCCTGACTGTCGGGGGAATGTCATTGTGGTAGCGAACGCCGAAGGTACGACGCCGGGCGCCGGCTGGTTTGCCGATCCCGCTGGGAGCCCCTACCTGCGCTGGTGGGACGGGTCGCAGTGGACCGATAACTTCATCGACGCGAAGACGGGAGCGCCCCCCGGGGAGCTTCCGGCCGCGCCGAGCGCGCCTGCCGCGTCGACCACACCCGAGGTGGTCGCACAGGAGGCCGAGCCCGAGCCGGTTGTCGCGCAGCCCCTGGCCGCCGAGCCTGTCGCGGATGCCGCCTCCCCCGCCACCCCGGAGCCGACCCCGGTCGCCACTCCCGCGGCCTCCACGGACTCCGCCTTCGCGCCGGGCTCGCCGTTCGCGCCCGTCATCCCGGGCGCCTACGTGCCCGCGGCGGCGGTCGCGCCGACGCCGGACCTCGTGCAGGAGCCGGCCGGTCCCGAGGCTGCGACTCCCGAGCCCGCCGCCTCTGAGCCCGCCGTCCCTGAGCCCTCCGCACCCGAGCCCGTCTCGTTCGATCCGGGCCCCTCGTTCCCCGAGCAGACCTCGCCCGTCGGCCCGCAGCTGACGCGTCGCCAGGCGCGCATCATGCAGGAGATGGAGGAGGCGCGCAACAGCGGCGCCGTCGTCGGTGGTGAGGAGGCCGAGGCCCCCGAGGTGCCCGCGGCGTCGCCCTTCGTCGTGCCGCCGGTCGTTCAGCCGCCGGTCGTTCCCGCCGCCGAGCAGCCGCCCGTGCCGCAGCCCGTCATCCAGCAGCCGGTCGTGCCGCAGCCCGTGGTGCCGCCCGTCGTGCCCGCCGCCGAGTTGCCCGTTCAGACGCCCATCGTGCCCCCGCCGACCCCCGCCCCCGCGGTGCAGCCGCAGGCGGCGCAGGAGCCGGTCGTCGTGCCGCTGCCCACTCCCCCGACGCCGTTCGATGCGTCCACCGTCGCCCCTCCGACCGTGACGACCGCGCCCACCGCGTGGCCGTTCGCCGCCGCGCCCGACGCGACGACCGCCGTGCCCACTGCGGCCACCGCGGCCGGTGCCGGTGCTGCGGCATCCGCGACCCCCTGGCTCAACGCGCCCGCCCCGAGCCCGGATGCCGTGCTCCCGGTCGAGAAGCCGGCCTACGAACCGATGGCCCGCCCGCGCTCCCAGTCGGGAACCGCGCAGGAGGTCTACGTCGGCACCACCAACAACTGGGCGATCTGGGTGTTCGCGGCGCTGCCGATCCTGCACCTCGCGATCATCTGGTACATCTACACGAGCCTGCAGCCGTCGTTCGACAGCCCGATTCGCTGGGGCGTTCTGCTCGGCCCGATCGTGTTCTACATCCTGCTGGCCGCCGTGGACCTCTCGATCCTCAAGCGCAACGGGCACGTCAACCTGCCGTCTGTGCTGCTCGCGATCATCCCGCTGCTGTACCTGGGCATCCGTTCCGCGCGCCTCGGCGTGCGCACTCTGCCTCCGCTCATCGTGTGGGTCGTGCTGCAGGCCGGCGCGGTGATCGCGCTGATGTTCGTGTTCCCGACGATCTACTCGCAGCTCACCTCGGCGTCAGATCCCACCTCGACCGTCGTCGCACCGGCCGTGGCGACGCAGTCGCTCACGACCGCCCAGCGAGCCGCCGAGCTGACCCCGTCCGGCATGGCCGGCGAGATCACCAAGGAGCTCGGCGCGAAGGGCGTCACGCTCAAGTCGGTGACCTGCCCGCCGCTGCAGTCGACCCAGGACGCGGTAACCGTCACCTGCGTCGGCTCTGTCGACGACGGCACGAGCCTCAACATCGTGGTGGCCGTGGACTCGAACAATAAGACGTCGGCGTTCGACATCGTGAGTTCCGGCCCGGCCAGCTAGCCGCATGCCCGAACGCATCGTCGCACGCTTCACGGTGACCGGTTTCGAGCCGGTGCCGCTGCAGGGCATCGAGGGCGACTGGGTCGGCGCGGTCGTGATGCGTAAGGTCTACACGGCCGGGCTCGTCGGTGCGTCGACCGCCCACTTCGTCTCGTCCGGCACCGAGGAGACCGGCCAGGGCTACCTCGCCGCCGAGCGCGTCACCGGCACCCTCGACGACGGGCGCGGCGGTTCGTTCACGGTGCACCACGGCGCGCTGAAGCATCCGGACGACCCGTCGGCGTTCGGCTACCTCGTGCCGGGCACGGGCACCGGGGACTTCGCCGGGTTCACCGGTCACGCCCGCATCCTGCACGACGACGACGGGCCGTACTTCGTCATCGACGTCGACTGAGCTCCGGACGGAACAGCACTAGACGAACCGGATCGCCGACTGCAGCCGGGTGCGCACGTCGAACGACTCGGGCCCACCGACCGTGCGCGCGCCGGGGATGCCCTCGCGCAGGAGCCCGGGCAGTCGCGACGCCCGCACGACCGCTGTCGTGGCCCCGCGGATGCTGCCGAGCACCAGCAGGTCGTCCGCCAGCTCGTCGTCCGGAAGCACGATCACCAGCGCGGTAAATTTCACCCGCGCGGCGCGCGCGATCACCTTCGCGCGCAGGCCGAGGTCGTGCATCGGCCGGGCATCCGGGTCGTCCGGCGTGATCAGTTCGCCGCGGCGCAGGCGCACCGGCGAGCCGTAGTCCTCGGAGAGGATCGCGAACAGCCCCGTCGGGCCGAGCACCACGTGGTCGAGCTTGTGCTCGGGGTCGCCCGTGGAGACGTCGTGCCACACGGTGTACCCGATCCCCAGGTCGGCCAGCGTGCGTGCGGTCTGCTCCTCCGCCAGCGCGTCGGCCAGGATGTGGCGCAGCTCCCGCGGCGCGGAGCGCACGAGCGCGGCGTCGTACGGGTCGGCGATGTCCTCGCCGCGACCCGCCCACTCGCGGATCAGGGTGAGGTAGCGCTCCCGCCGCCATCCGCCCGGGTGGCCGTAGGCGCGGGCGCGCGGGCGAGTATCCCTGTGTTCCGTGCGCTGCTGCGGCCCCCAGCTGAAGCCGGGGCTCGCGGATGCCGCGTGGCCGCGGTCGTAGACCGCGCGATCCTCGGCCGTGCCGATGCGCTCCCACGCGGCCTGCACCGCGTTGAAGCTCGCCGCGTCGCCGCCCGTATCCGGGTGGGTCTCGCGCAGGCGGCGCCGGTAGGCGGCCTTGAGCTCGTCCGCGGTCGCCGAGGCGGGCACGCGCAGCACCTCGTAGGGTGTCGCGGAGATGGGGCTCTCGGGCATCGTGCTCTCGTTCGATCGGTAGGCGCGGCTTACGACGATACCGAACGTTTGCTGGGATCCTGCGGGGACGGGAATAGCGGAATCCCGGGTCGGGTTGGCGCTCTTATGGCCATAGACGACATTCCCATCACCACCATCGACGGCGAGAAGACCTCACTCGCAGCCTTCGACGGAAAGGTCAAGCTCATCGTCAACGTCGCCTCGCGCTGCGGGCTCGCGCCCCAGTACGAGAAGCTCGAGGCGATGCAGAAGCTCTACGCCGACCGCGGGTTCACCGTGCTCGGCTTCCCGAGCAACCAGTTCCTGCAGGAGCTCAGCTCCGACGAGGCGATCAAGGAGTACTGCTCAACGACCTGGGGCGTCACCTTCCCGATCTTCGAGAAGATCCGCGTCAACGGCCGCAACCAGCACCCGCTGTACAAGGAGCTGAAAGCCGAGGAGGCCGACGGCAACTCCGGCCGGATCACCTGGAACTTCGAGAAGTTCGTGGTGACCCCGGATGGCGCGGTGCACCGCTTCTCGCCGAAGACGGAGCCCGACGACCCCCAGATCATCTCGCTGATCGAGACCACGCTCCCCGCCTAGGCTGAAGGGGTGAGACTCCTCTTCATCAGGCACGGCCAGACGATCGACAACGTGAACGGGGCCCTCGGCACCGTGATCCCCGGCCCCGGGCTCACCGAGCTGGGGCTGAAGCAGGCCTCCGCGATCCCGGACGCGCTCGCCTCGGAGCCGATCCAGGCTGTGTACGCCTCGACGATGGTGCGGACCCAGACGACGGCCGAGCCGCTGGCGAGCTCGCGGGGGCTCGACGTGCGGGTGATCGACGGCATCCAGGAGATCGGCGCCGGCGAGCTGGAGGGCCACTCCGACAAGGACTCGATCCACCTCTACATGGGCACCATCTTCACCTGGTGGACCGACCGCAGCGCCCGCATCCCCGGCGGCGAGGACGGCGACGGATTCTGGGCGCGCTTCACCGGCGCCATCGACCAGATCGCGCGGGAGCACGACGGCACGGTGGCGATCGTGAGCCACGGGGCCGCCATCCGCACCTGGGTCTGCGCGACGTCCCAGAACCTGGATGCCGAGTTCAGTCGCTCCCACCCGCTCGAGAACACGGCGGTCGTGGTCGTCGAGGGCTCCCCCGCCGACGGCTGGGTGACCACCTACTGGGCCGGCGAGCCGGTCGGCGGCGCCGCGCTCGAGGATGCCGCGGCTCCCGATCCCACCGCCGAGGCGCTCTGACCTTGCGCGAACCCGCGCCGCGCTGTTGAGTGGCAGCTAGGACAACGAGCGGAGGCGCCATGAGCGACACCAACCAGGGCGGGTTCGTCGAGGATCGCGAGGCCGAGTGGCTCGCCGCGAACGACGACGAGACCAACGATGCGGTCGCCGGCGAGACGGTGACCCGCGGCGTCGGCAACGGCAACGACGGGCCGACCGGCGGCTCCCCCGGCGAGGCACGCCCGTACGGCGCCCCGAACGACCTGAGCGACGACGAGATCGACCTCGGCGACGGCAGCACCCACACCCCGCTCGACGTGCCCCCTGCCAACACCGGCGAGTTCGCGGACTATGACGCTCTGCCCGACGATGATGACGACGACAACTCGATCAACATCGCGGAGAACGACGGGCCGGAGCTGTAGCTCGGGGCACTGCGCCGGGCCCACTGCGTGGTGGCGATCGTATCGCGCTCGCGACCCCAGCGCCGACGAAGCTGTGCTTCGTCGGTTCGCGCAATAGGCGGGTCGAGCTCGTCGAGACCTCACGTAGCCATCACCCGGCTCCTCTCCCTCACAGAGACAGAGATTCGAGCAGTTGTCCACAGATTCGTGGTCACGTTAGCATCTGCGTTCTGGGTGTGGGACAATAGAGGCATGAATCACCTTCCGAATTCGTCGCCGCGGCGGACGCGTGGGCACAACTCACGACACCCGTCGATGGCGAGCTTTCGGATGCGGATTTGATCGCCTTCCAGCAGCACTTCGCGGAGGTGCGTCGCACCGCCGACGTGCGCCTGGCCCAAATGGCCGCCATCACCGCACATCGTTCGCGGCCGGAACTGGGCTACGCCGGTCTCGCCCAACAGACCGGGGCGCGGACCCCGGAGCAGTTCGTGCAACAGCTCACAGGTGTGAGCCGCCGCGAGGCCGGAGCGCTGGTGCGAGTCGGCGAACTGATGGATGTCGCCGCCGCAACGCCCGGCGCGCTGCCGGTTGCATCGTGGCTGCGAGCACTCAACGACGCGATCACCGCCCGCACCCTGTCGACAGGCGCCGCGGACGTGATCCGCGCAGCACTGACCGGGCTCGAGTCCGCCGATCACTTGCTTCTCGATGCAGCGAATGAGCTGATCCGTGAAGCGAAGGTTCTCAGCGAGGAGAAGCTCACCGCCCGCGCACGCCAGATCCGCGACCGCCTCGACGAGGCCGGTGTCGCCGGGCGCGAAGAGCAGCTGCGGGAGAAGCGGTGCCTGCACCTGTACCCGCAGGCCGACGGGACGACGCGCATCTCGGGCGTGCTCGACCCTGAAAATGCGGCGCACCTCACCGCGGCGATCGACGCCGCTACCTCACCCCGCCGCGGCGGCCCCCGATTCGTCGACCCGGCCGCGAAGGAGCAGGCGCAACGACTCCTCGATGACCCGCGCACGACCCCGCAGATCGCGCTCGATGCTCTCGTCGAACTGGTGAAGCTCGGGGTCGCGGGCGACTCCGCCCACATCGTCGGTACCCACAAGCCCACCGTGCGCCTTCATGTCACCGCCCGCGACCTCGACCGGCGTGCCGGTGCGGCACACTTCGAGGGCCAGGCCGCGTCAGTCAGCATCGCGACGGCGGACCGGCACCTGTGCGCAGACGGCTTTGTGCCGATCCTCTTCGATGAGGACGGCGACCGAGTGCTCAACCTCGGCCGCTCCCAACGACTCTTCTCACCACGGCAACGAACAGCGCTCGAAGCCCGAGACGGCGGATGCCGCTTCCCCGACTGCGATCGGCCACCCAGCTGGACGGAGGCCCACCACATCAACGAATGGGATCGGGACCAGGGCGGAACCGATATCGCCGACGGCATCCTCCTGTGCCGACACCATCACCTCCTGATCCACAACAACGGCTGGCAGGTCACCCGCACCGGCGCCGACTATTTCGTGTTCCCACCGCGATCACTAGACCCCGATCAACTTCCGATTCCCGCACCGCCGAAGGGGGGCGCGAGTGTCCGTGCCGCGTGAAACGCGCGCCATCGCCGTGACCAGTGACCGGAGCGGGGTCTTCGCCCCAAGAGGCTGGCTGGGTCTGGCAGCGCCGCATCCGGAGGATGCGCGCCGGATTGCCTCTTGGGGCGAAGACCCCGATCC
>JAODAU010000192.1 GCA_025463615.1 Microbacteriaceae bacterium
TGCGGCGCTGGCGCCGCTGGACTCCGAAGGCCAGGGCTACACGGGCGAGTAGGTAACGGGAGGGGGTCATGCCAGGGGAGGCTCAGTTTTCTCCGCGGATCTTTTTTTGGAGGGATTCGATCACGCCGTGATCCTCAAGCGTGCTCGTGTTGCCGGTGACACTGCCAGTTGCGACGAGCTCTTTCAATAACCGGCGCATGATTTTTCCGGAGCGGGTTTTCGGCAGCGCCGGGGCGAAATGCAGGTCGTCCGGCCGGGCGATGGCACCGATGATCTTCGCGATGTGGTCACGGAGTTCCTTCTGTAGCGCAGGAGTGCCCTCGATCCCGCCCTTCAACGTGACGAAAGCGACAACCGCCTGGCCCTTGAGATCATCCGGACGGCCGACGACCGCCGCCTCCGCGACGGTCGGGTGGGCGACCAGGGCGCTCTCGATCTCGGCGGTGCCAAGGCGGTGGCCGGAGACGTTCAGCACGTCATCGAGGCGGCCAACGATCCAGAAGTTCCCCTGCTTGTCGCGCCGGGCGCCGTCGCCGGCCGTGTAGATCCCCGGGTAGTCGCTGAAGTAGGTCTTCTTGAAGCGGGCTTTGTCGCCGTAGATGGTGCGGGTCATCGACGGCCAGGGCTTGCGGATGACCAGGCGGCCGCCCTCGTTGGCTTTGCACTCCTTGCCTTCTTCGTCGAGGATCGCGGCATCGACGCCGAAAAAGGGCAGCGTCGCGGTGCCGGGCTTCAACGGAGTGCAGCCGGGCAGGGGAGTGATCATGATCGCGCCGGTCTCGGTCTGCCACCAGGTATCGACGATCGGGCAGCGGCCCCCGCCGATCTTTTCGTGATACCACATCCAGGCCTCCGGATTGATCGGCTCGCCGACGGAGCCGAGGATGCGCAGCGAGGAGAGGTCGTATTTCGCCGGGAACTCGTCACCGGCCTTGATGAAGGCGCGGATCGCGGTGGGGGCGGTGTAGAAGATGGTGACGCCGTTTTCCTCGATGATCTGCCAGAAGCGACCGAAGTCCGGCTGGTTTGGCGCGCCCTCATACATCACCTGGGTCACACCCATGGAGAGCGGTCCGTAGACGATGTAGCTGTGGCCGGTGATCCAGCCGACATCGGCGGTGCACCAGTAGACGTCGGTCTCGGGGTGCAGGTCGAAGACGTTGCGATGCGTGAACGCGGTCTGGGTGAGGTAGCCGCCGCTGGTGTGCAGAATCCCCTTCGGCTTGCCGGTCGTTCCCGACGTGTAGAGGATGAACAGCGGGTGCTCGGCCGGGAACGGCTGCGCCACGTGCTCCGCCTCGACGCTGGCGATCTCCTCGTGCCACCAGAGGTCGCGGTCCGTCCACTCGACCTCGTTCTCGCCGCGCTTGACGACGAGCACGTGCTCGACGGTGAGGTCGCCCTCCTTGGCGAGCGCGGCATCCACCGCCGGCTTGAGGGCGCTGACCTTGCCCTTGCGCCAGCCGCCGTCGGCGGTGACGACGAGTTTGGCGCCGGCGTCGTCGATGCGCGAGCGGATGCTCTCGGCGCTGAAGCCGCCGAAGATGACCGAATGGATGGCGCCGATGCGGGCGATGGCGAGCATCGTGACCACGGCCTCGGGGATCATCGGCAGGTACACGGCGACGCGGTCGCCCGATCCGACCCCCAACTTGGTGAAGAGGTTGGCGGCGCGCTTCACCTCGGCGGTGAGCTCGGCGTAGGTGATGGCTCGGCTGTCACCGGGCTCGCCCTCCCAGTAGAGCGCGACGCGGTCGCCGTTGCCGGCCTCCACGTGCCGGTCGAGGCAGTTGTACGCCACGTTGAGCTCGCCGTCGGCGAACCAGCTGGCGAAGGGCGCCTGCGACCAGTCGAGGGTCTGCGTGAAGTCCTTGTGCCAGTGCAGCAGGTCGCGGGACTGCTTGGCCCAGAAGGCGAGGCGGTCGGCCTTCGCCTCCTCGTAGAGGCCGGGTTTCGCTATCGCGTTGGCGGTGAAGGCCTCGCTCGGCGGGAAGCGGCGGTCTTCGTGAAGCAGGCTGTCGATGGAGTTTTCGGACATCATTGTTCCTCTTGCGCGGGAGTGTCGACTCTCTGGAATCCTATCGTCGGCACCGCTCGTGCCCGGTTGCGTTACCTCTCGCGTCACCCCGCGGCTCATCCCTGTGAGTACTCCCAATTCACCCCCGAATTGCTCTTGCTCAGAGGGGGCGCTGGAGTAGACTCAGGGTCGTTGAATGCAAATTCGACTGGTAACGCATAGCGATTCCCCCCAATCCAGCGTTACCGTGGCGGCGCCGGTTCCCCCCAACAGGCGCCGCCCCTCTTTTTTAAGCGTCGCTCACAGCCCGTGGTTGTCCACAGTCCGGTGCCTGGCCGCTTCTCGCTGCTTCTCCTTCTCTACCGTCGGGGCATGACCAGCAGATTCGTCGCCAGCCCACCGGGTCGCGAGCCCGTCGAACAGCGCCGAGAACTCCCCGACTTCGGCCCGCTCTCGGATGCCGT
Organism: Microbacteriaceae bacterium; assembly: GCA_025463615.1. Next base: position 2,482 of record JAODAU010000192.1, read on the forward strand.
GGGGCTCCCCGGCGTCACCGACGTCTTCATGAACGGGCCGGGCTCGCTCTGGTTCGACCGCGGCGGCGGGCTCGAGCGCGGGCGTGACCCGGGCGTGGATGAGGCGGAGCTCCGGCAACTCGCCGTGCGGCTCATCGCCCTCGGCGGTCGGCATATCGACGAGACGAGCCCGTGCGTCGACGTGCGGCTGGCGGGCGGCATCCGCGTGCACGTCGTGCTGCCTCCCGTCTCCACCCGGGGCACCCTCGTCTCGATCCGGCTGCCGCCGGTGACGGCGTTCGACCTCGACGGCCTGTCGGCGATGGGGTTCTTCGCCGACGGCGCCCGCACCTCGGTGCAGGCGCTGGTGGACGCGCGCACCAACCTGCTGATCTCCGGGGCGGGCGGATCGGGCAAGACGACCTTCCTCTCCGCACTGCTCGGCGCCGCGCCCCCGACCGACCGGATCGTGGCGATCGAAGACGTGGCGGAGCTGCGGCCCTCGCACCCGCACTTCGTCTCGCTCGAGGCGCGACAGGCCAACCTCGAGGGCGCGGGCGAGGTCGGGCTTGCGCGACTGCTGCGCGAGGCGCTGCGGATGCGGCCGGACCGCCTGGTGCTCGGCGAGTGCCGCGGCGCCGAGGTGCGCGAGCTGCTCTCGGCCATGAACACGGGCCACGACGGGGGAGCGGGCACGCTGCACGCCAACTCGCTCGACGACGTGCCGGCCCGGCTCGAGGCGCTCGGTGCGCTCGCCGGGCTCGCCCCTGACGCGCTCGGGCGGCAGGCGGTGAGCGCGATCGGCGCGGTGCTCCACGTCGAGCGCTCGGGCGGGGTGCGTCGGCTGGCGCGGATGGGCGTGCTCGGGCTCGACGCACGGGATCGGCTCACCGTCCATGCGGGCTGATCGCTTCGACGAGCTCGCGGGGGTGGTCGAGCGGCTGGCCGTGCTGCTCGCTGCGGGGGTTCCGCCGGAGAGCGCGGTCGGGTACCTCGACGACCCGCGCGTGGGGGCGCTCGCGCGCGGCGAGCATCCGCCGGATGCCGCGTGGAGCGGGCTTGCGGCCGCGTGGAGGGTGGCGTCCGAGGCGGGGGCGCCGCTGGCATCCACCCTCGACCGCTTCGCCCGGTCGCTGCGGGAGCTCGGGCAGAACGACCGGGACGCGCGCACCGCGCTCGCCGGCCCTCGGGCGACCGCGCGGCTGGTGATGGTGCTGCCGCTGGTGGGCGTGCTGTTCGGGCTCGCGCTGGGGTTCGACACCCTCCGCGTGCTGTTCACCACGCCGCTCGGCATCGCCTGCGTGGTGGTCGGCGTGCTCCTCCTTCTCGTCGCTCACCTGTGGAACCGGCGGCTGCTGGCGCGCGCCGCTCGCCGCGACCCGCTGCCGGGCCTCGGCCTCGACCTGGTGGCGATCGCCGTGTCGGGCGGGGCGTCGATGCCGCGGGCACTCGAGGCGGTCGCGCGGGTCGAGTGGGAGCTCGGCCTTCCTCGTGCCGACGATGCGACCATCGCGGCGACCCTGGCGCTGTCGTCCCGGGCCGGAGTGCCCGCGGCGGGGCTGCTGCGCAGCGCGGCGGAGCAGGCCCGCCGCGAGGCACGGAGCGCAGGCGAGCGGGCGGCCGCCACGCTGGGCGTCACTCTCATGCTCCCGCTCGGGCTGTGCGTGCTCCCCTCTTTCATGCTGCTGGGGGTCGCGCCGCTGGTGCTCGCCGTCCTCTCGTCCACAGCCGGCTCGTTCGGGTGATTGCCCACAGATCGGCGTTCGAGGCCGAAACGGGCCGGTCGATCGGCGCACGATCGTGGCACACAGAAGAGAGGAGCGCTGATGCGCAACAGATGGAGACGGATGCGCGACGACGCCGGGGCCGCGACTGCCGAGTATGCGATCGCGACACTGGCCGCCGTCGGATTCGCCGGGCTGCTGGTCGCGATCCTGCGCAGCGGCGAGGTGCGCGGGATGCTGCTCGACCTGGTGCACCGTGCGCTCACGTTCGGTTCGTGATCGTGGGGTCCGCGACCGCGGCAGCATCACCGCGGAGTTCGCGGTGGTCATGCCCGCCGTCGTCATCGTGCTCGCCTGCGCGCTCGGCGCCATGCAGCTGGTGACCGAGCAGCTGCGCCTGCAGGATGCCGCGGCCGTCGCGGCGCGCACGCTCGCCCGCGGCGACCCCGGCGCGAGCATCTCGAGCGCCGGCACCGACGGACTCGTCTGCGTGACCGCAACCGCCCGCGGGCACGGGCTGCCGCCGCTCGGCGCGCTCGCACTCACCGCGCGCAGCTGCGCGCTCGGGAACGACGGGTGAGCGGCGACCGCGGCAGTGGCTCGGTGCTGGGGCTGTCGATCGTCGGCGCGGTGATCGCGCTCCTCTTATTACTGCTTCCGTTGGCGGGAGCGATCGAGCTGAGGCAACGCGTGAGCTCGGCGGCGGACGCGGCCGCGCTCGCCGCGGCGGACGTCGAATCGGGCGCGATCCCCGGCATCCCGTGCCGCGAGGCCGGCCGCGTGACCGCAGCCGTCGGCGCGGTGGTGGAGCGGTGCGAGGTCGACGGTGGGGTGGCCACGGTGAGGGTCAGGGGCGGCATCCTCGGCCTCGCCGCGACTGCCACGGCCACGGCCGGTCCGCCCCGCGCGGGAGTGAAATGGGCGGCTTCGGTGTTCTTGTGTGTATGGTGTGCCTGTCGGGGCGACGCTCCGATACAGACTCGAAGGCGACCTGATCACGCGCCGAACCCAGTTCCGGGCGAGGTCGAATCCGCACGTCGAGACCGCATCACGAAACGCAGCAGCAGAACGAGGAGCAAGGTGCCTGGCACGAAGAAGCTGGTCATCGTCGAGTCGCCCGCCAAGGCGAAGACGATCGGACAGTACCTGGGGGACGACTACGAGGTTCTCGCCTCCGTCGGGCACATCCGCGACCTCATCGAGCCCAAGAACCTCCCGCCCGAGCTCAAGAAGGGCTCCCTCGGCAAGTTCTCGATCGACGTCGAGAACGGGTTCGCTCCTTACTATGTGGTGTCCGAGCAGAAGCGTAAAACGGTGGCCGACCTCAAGCGGGCACTGAAGAACGCCGACGAACTCTACCTCGCAACTGATGAGGACCGCGAGGGCGAGGCCATCGCCTGGCACCTCCTCGACGAGCTCAAGCCGCCGAAGGGCCTGCCGGTCCACCGGATGGTCTTCCACGAGATCACCAAGGCCGCGATCCTGGCGGCGGTCG